>NZ_JBHWUU010000122.1:0-21065 GCF_042737375.1 Streptomyces sp. NPDC060000 | reverse complement strand
CCCACCAGGCGGGGCCGTACGCGCGCGTGCGTCTCGGGTGGGCAGGCCGCCGTCGGCCGGGGTGGCTGTTCGGCAGTCGGAAGCCGGGTGCCGGGGCGACAGGGACCGGGGAGGGCGGGGCTGTCGGTGGTGTCTCGTAGGCTTGGGCGCGTGCAGGAACTCCAGGACGCCCCGCTCGCCCCGCTGACCACCTTCCGGCTGGGCGGTCCCGCCACCAGGCTGGTGACCGCGACGACCGACGCCGAGGTGATCGCCGCCGTGCGCGAGGCCGACGCCGACGGCACGCCGCTGCTGATCGTCGGCGGTGGCTCGAACCTCGTCATCGGCGACAAGGGCTTCGAGGGCACCGCCCTGCGCATCGCCACGCGCGGCTGTGAACTCGCCGGGACGACGTTGGAGCTGGCCGCGGGCGAGGTCTGGACCGATGCCGTCGCCCGCACCGTGGCGGCCGGGCTGGCCGGCGTCGAGTGCCTGGCCGGTATCCCCGGCTCGGCGGGCGCGACGCCGATCCAGAACGTCGGGGCGTACGGCCAGGAGGTCTCCACCACGATCACCGAGGTGATCGCCTACGACCGCCGGGCGGGTGAGACGGTCACGCTCACCAACGAGGAGTGCGCCTTCTCGTACCGCCACAGTCGCTTCAAGGCCGATCCGGAGCGGTATGTCGTCCTGCGCGTCCGGTTCGAACTCGAGGACGCGGACGGGCTGTCGGCGCCCCTGAAGTATGCCGAGACGGCACGCGCGCTGGGCGTCGAGCCCGGGGACCGGGTGCCGCTCACCGAGGCCCGCGCGACCGTGCTGAAGCTGCGCGCCGGGAAGGGCATGGTGCTCGACCCCGAGGACCACGACACCTGGTCGGCCGGTTCCTTCTTCACCAACCCGATCCTCACCGACGCCGACTTCGCCGTGTTCCACGCGCGCGTGCGAGCACGGCTGGGCGACGACGTGGAGCCCCCCGCCTATCCGGCCGGGGAGGGTCACACCAAGACCTCCGCGGCCTGGCTGATCGACAGGGCGGGCTTCACCAAGGGGTACGGCAGCGGGCCCGCCCGGATCTCGACCAAGCACACCCTCGCCCTCACCAACCGCGGCACGGCCACCGCGGAGGATCTGCTGGCGCTGGCCCGAGAGGTGGTGGCCGGGGTGCGGGAGGCCTTCGGGGTCACGCTGGTCAACGAGCCGGTGATGGTCGGCGTCGGGCTGTAAGTCCCCCCGAGCGGGTCCCCACGGGTCACCGACTGGCCTGGGCAATGGCACTGAGGCAACCGGCCCTGGGTCGTGAGCCGCAAGGGTCACCAAATGCCCAGCCCCCAAGAGACCTCCGGCCGCAAGTGACCCCAGGCCGTAAGGGGCCCGAGTGACCCAGGCTGCCAGGGAGCATCGACCGGCCCTAGGCCGTGTCTGACAAATGATCACTCCGCCGGGTTGTGCTGGCTTCAATTGCCTTGCTCCTCTGGCTCCGACCAGGGATTCTGAGCCGGTGCCAGGGCAGGGGAAGAGGAAGCGGCGGCAAGAGGCGGAGAGGCAGCGGCTTGCTGCTCGCACGGCGCCGGGCGCGGGACGATGGGAAGTGGTCTTCGAGACCGGGGACAGTGCGGAGCTGCGCGTCCACGTGCGCCGCCTGCAGGAGGCGGGAGTCGACGCGTCGTTGATCCGGATCGACACGCTGTGCGGCCGTTTGAAGTACCCGTCGGGGTATCGCCTGAGCCGGTTCGTGACGGACCCCGCGTGCGAGTCCGACAACGATCACGCGGATGATTGATCTTGTGGCAGGTCGAGGCGAGTTGACGGACACGGCGTGGGAGCGGATAGCACCCCTGCTGCCGCAGATGGACGGGCGTGGCCGTCCGTGGCGTGATCCGACAGGTGGTCAACGGGGTGCTGTGGAGACGCGGACCGGAGCTCCGTGGCGCGACCTGCCCGAGCGCTACGGGCCGTGGCAGACCGTCTACGAGCGGTTCGCCCGCTGGGAGGCGGTCGGCACCTGGGCGAAGCTGCTGGAGCACGTCCAGGTCCGCGACGACGCCGTGGGCCGGGTCGAGTGGACCGTCGCCGTCGACTCCACGATCAACCGTGCTCACCAGCACGCCGCCGGCGCCCGCAAAAAGGGGCCGCAGACGGGGACGAACTGGAAGATCCGGGCAGCTCGCAGGCGCGCCAGGCCCTCGGCCGGTCCCGCGGCGGGCTGACCACCAAGGTCCACCTCGCCGTCGACGGCCGGGGCCTGCCGCTGTCCATCGTGCTTACGCCCGGCAACGTCAACGACGCCACCACATTCGTCCAGATCCTCAACGGTATCCGCATCCCGCGCGCCACGACGGGCCGGCCGCGCACGACACCGGACCGCGTGCTGGGCGACAAGGCCTACTCCAGCCGGGCGATCCGCCACCTGCTACGGCGCCGGGGCATCGTCGCGACGATCCCCGAGCGGCGCGACCAGGCCGCCAACCGCCGACGACGCGGAACCTCCGGTGGTCGGCCACCCGCCTTCGACCGGACCGCCTACCGCGATCGCAACGTGGTCGAACGATGCTTTGCTCGCTTGAAGCAGTTCCGCGCGATCGCCATCAGATTCGACAAACTCGGCGACCGCTACCGCGCCGGACTTGTCCTGGCCTCCCTTGTCCTCTGGCTCCGTGAACCCGCCAGGTGATCATTTGTCAGACACGGCCTAGTAGGCCACTCCCACGCCCTGCTTCACCGTCCCCGCGTCCTGCACCATCGCCAGCATCGCGTGCGCCACGTCGGCCCGTCCGATGAAGCGGCCCTTCAGCGGGAAGCCGCCCACCACCTTCCGGTACGACCCCGTGACCGGCTTGTCCTGCAGCCGCGGCGGCCGCACGACCGTCCACTCGGTGGCGCTGCGCGCCAACTCCGCCTCCATCTCCCGAAGGTCGGCGTACACGTCCTTCAGGGCCGCCGAGACGATGCCGCGCAGGGTGCGGTCCAGGACCCCGTCGCCCTCCGGCTCGGGGCCGACCGGACCGGCGCTCACCACGAGCAGCCGGCGCACGCCCTCCGCCTCCATGGCCGACAGCACCGTACGCGTGAGCCGGGCGGCGACCCCGGCGTCCTTCCGGCTGCGCGCGCCGAGCCCGGACAGGACCGCGTCGCGTCCGGTCACCGCGGGGCGCAGTGCCCCCGGGTCGGTGAGGTCCGCGCGGACCACCTCCAGGCGGTCGCCGGTGACACCGAGGCGGGCGGGATCCCGTACCACGGCCGTGACCTCGTGGCCGGCGTCCAGGGCCTGACGGACGACCTCGCGGCCGATGCCTCCGGTGGCGCCGAAAACGGTGAACTTCATGGTGTGCTCCCCACTCCGGTCAGGTGGGTGAGCGTTCACTCACCCCTGATGCCTCTAGAGTGGGTAAGCATTCACTCACCAGTCAAGAGGGGACCCCGCATGGATCGACCGGCCCGCGTCCGCATCCTCGACGCCGCGCACGAGCTGATGCTCACCGTCGGACTGGCCCGCGCCACCACCAAGCAGATCGCGAAGGCGGCCGGCTGCTCCGAGGCGGCGCTCTACAAGTACTTCGCGAGCAAGGAGGAGCTGTTCATCCGCGTCCTCGCGGAGCGGCTGCCCCGGCTCACCCCGCTGCTGAGCAGCCTGGCGGCGGAGCCGGGCCGGGGCACGCTGGAGGGAAACCTCACCGAGATCGCCCGCCAGGCCGCCCTCTTCTACGAGCAGAGCTTCCCGATCGCCGCCTCCCTGTATGCCGAGACCCAGCTCAAGCGACGGCACGACGAGGCCATGCGGGACCTGGGGGTGGGCCCGCACGTGCCGATCGAGCAGCTCGCCGCGTATCTGCGGGCCGAACAGGGCGTGGGCCGGGTCCGGCAGGACGCGGACGCCTCCGCCGCGGCAGCCCTGCTGATGGGGGCCTGCGCGCAGCGGGCGTTCGCCTACGACGCGGCGGGGGAGCGGCCGGAGGCGGACGACTTCGCCGCACGCCTGGCACGCACCCTCCTGGCCGGCCTCGCCGGCTGAGGGCTCACGACGCCAGCCAGTCGTCCACGCCCGCCAGCAGTTTCGCCCGGACGTCCTCCGGTGCCGCCGACCCCCGGACCGACTGCCGGGCCAGTTCCGCCAACTCCTGGTCGGTGAAGGAGTGGTGGCGGCGGGCGATGTCGTACTGGGCGGCCAGGCGCGAGCCGAACAGCAGCGGGTCGTCGGCGCCGAGCGCCATCGGCACCCCCGCCTCGAAGAGCGTCCGCAGCGGCACGTCCTCCGGCTTCTCGTACACGCCCAGCGCCACGTTGGACGCCGGGCACACCTCGCACGTCACGCCCCGGTCGGCGAGCCTCTTCAGCAGCCGGGGGTCCTCGGCCGCCCGCACGCCGTGGCCCAGCCGGGTCGCGTCCAGGTCGTCCAGGCAGTCGCGGACGGACGAGGGGCCGGTCAGCTCGCCGCCGTGCGGGGCGGACAGCAGGCCGCCCTCCCGCGCGATCGCGAAGGCCCGGTCGAAGTCCCGTGCCATGCCCCGGCGTTCGTCGTTCGACAGCCCGAAACCGACGACTCCGCGGTCCGCGTACCGCACGGCCAGCCGGGCCAGTGTGCGGGCGTCCAGCGGGTGCTTCATCCGGTTCGCCGCGACCACCACCCGCATGCCGAGCCCGGTGTCGCGCGAGGCCGTCTCGACCGCGTCGAGGATGATCTCCAGTGCCGGGATCAGCCCGCCCAGCCGGGGCGCGTACGACGTCGGGTCCACCTGGATCTCCAGCCAGCCCGAGCCGTCCTTCAGGTCCTCCTCGGCGGCCTCCCGCACCAGCCGCTGGATGTCCTCCGGCTCCCGCACGCACGACCGCGCCGCGTCGTACAGACGCTGGAAGCGGAACCAGCCCCGTTCGTCCGTGGCCCGCAGCTTCGGTGGCTCCCCGCTGGTCAGCGCCTCGCTCAGGACGTCCGGCAGGTGCACGCCGTACTTGTCGGCCAGTTCCAGCACGGTGGTGGCCCGCATCGACCCGGTGAAGTGCAGGTGCAGATGGGCTTTCGGCAGCTCAGAGACATCACGTACACGCTCCATCCCAGGATCCTGCCGTACCTTCCGGTCGTCCCGGTACCGCTTTCACCGATAGTGGTCTTGCTCGCACTCAGACACGAACGAAGAGCGGCCACGAACAAAGGGCGGCCAGCCACGAACGAAGAGCGGCCACGAACGAAGAGCGGGCACGGTGGACGCGCGGGCACGAAGAAGCGGGCCGCCTCCCGCGAGGGAGACGGCCCGCACACGCGCGTGAGGACGCGGACGTCAGTCCCTGGCCTCCGCCAGCAGCTTCTGGATGCGGCTCACGCCCTCGACGAGGTCCTCGTCGCCCAGTGCGTACGACAGACGCAGATAGCCGGGGGTGCCGAAGGCCTCACCCGGAACCACCGCGACCTCGGCCTCCTCCAGGATGAGCGCGGCCAGCTCGACCGAGTCCTGCGGACGCTTGCCGCGGATCTCCTTGCCGAGCAGCCCCTTCACGGAGGGGTAGGCGTAGAACGCGCCCTCGGGCTCCGGGCACAGGACGCCGTCGATCTCGTTCAGCATCCGCACGATCGTCTTGCGGCGCCGGTCGAAGGCCTCGCGCATCTTCTCCACGGCCGACAGGTCTCCGGAGACCGCGGCCAGCGCGGCGACCTGCGCCACGTTGGAGACGTTCGAGGTGGCGTGCGACTGGAGGTTCGTCGCGGCCTTGACGACGTCCTTCGGGCCGATGATCCAGCCCACCCGCCAGCCGGTCATCGCGTACGTCTTGGCGACGCCGTTGACGACCACGCACTTGTCGCGCAGCTCGGGCAGGATCCCCGGCAGCGAGGTGAACTTCGCGTCGCCGTAGACGAGGTGCTCGTAGATCTCGTCCGTCATGACCCACAGGCCGTGCTCGACGGCCCAGCGGCCGATCGCCTCGGCCTCCTCGGCGCTGTAGACCGCGCCGGTCGGGTTGGACGGGGAGACGAAGAGCACGACCTTCGTGTTCTCCGTGCGGGCCGCCTCCAGCTGCTCGACCGAGACCCGGTAGCCGGTCGTCTCGTCGGCCACGACCTCCACCGGGACACCGCCGGCCAGCCGGATGGACTCGGGGTACGTGGTCCAGTACGGCGCCGGGACGATCACCTCGTCGCCCGGGTCGAGGATCGCGGCGAAGGCGTTGTAGATGGCCTGCTTGCCGCCGTTGGTGACGAGGATCTGCGAGGCGTCCACCTCGTAGCCCGAATCACGCAGCGTCTTCGCGGCGATCGCGGCCTTCAGCTCGGGGAGACCACCGGCCGGCGTGTAGCGGTGGTACTTCGGGTTCTTGCAGGCCTCGACGGCCGCCTCGACGACATAGTCCGGGGTCGGGAAGTCGGGCTCGCCGGCGCCGAAGCCGATCACCGGACGCCCGGCGGCCTTCAGGGCCTTGGCCTTGGCGTCCACGGCAAGAGTGGCGGACTCGGAGATCGCGCCGACGCGGGCGGAGACCCGGCGCTCGGTGGGAGGGATTGCAGCGCTCATGGGACCCATGGTTTCAGACCGGAAACCGGCCCGGCACACGGGTTTCACGGACTGGTCAGCCGACTGAACATCAGAGTGATTCCGATCAAGGCCGCATTCCGTTCGACGAGGCGCTCAAGACCACGTACACTCACACGTCGTTGGCCTCCAACAGCCGTGCCACATCAGGTGCACACCGAGCACACGGTCGGATGCGGTACGTTGGGGAACACACAAAGGGTCGTAGCTCAATTGGTAGAGCACTGGTCTCCAAAACCAGCGGTTGGGGGTTCAAGTCCCTCCGGCCCTGCTACACACTCCGTCATCAGGATGTGTGCGCAGCTCATGTACGTACAGCAATGCAACGCCGTGCGGCTCAGACCGGGCGCGGCACGGCCACGACCCGGGAACAGGTGAGGACGAATGGCGGATGCCGTGGGCTCCATCGACACGCCTGATGCCCAGGACGAGTTGCCTGAGGCGCAGAAGAAGACCCGCAAGGGCGGTAAGCGCGCCAAGAAGGGCCCGCTGAAGCGTCTCGCGCTCTTCTATCGCCAGATCGTCGCGGAGCTCCGCAAGGTCGTATGGCCCACGCGGAATCAGCTGACGACGTACACGACCGTGGTGATCGTCTTCGTCGTCATCGTGATCGGCCTGGTGACCGTGATTGACTATGGACTCAGCCACGCCGCCAAATACGTTTTTGGCTGAGCCCAGAGCGAAGGGCGCCGAGGTATCCGGCGCCCCTTTCGCATGTTCCACCCCTATGTATCCAGGAAGAAGCAGCCACCGTGTCTGACCAGAACCTGAACGACGCCATCGAGCCGGACGAGTCCGTGGACGACGAGCTCGACATCGTCGAGGGCGCAGACGAGGCGGACGAGTTCGAGGCTGCCGAGACCGAAGCGGGCGAACCCGCGGAGGAAGCCGCACTTCACGTCGAGGACGAGGAAGCCGCACTCCACGTCGAGGACGAGGAAGCCGACGAGGACGTCGAGGCCGAGGACGTCGAGGCCGAGGACGTCGTCGACGAGGCCGAGGAAGAAGAGCCGGCCGAGCCCGTCGACCCCGTTGTCGCCCTGCGCGAGGAGCTGCGCACCCTCCCCGGCGAGTGGTACGTCATCCACACGTACGCCGGCTACGAGAACCGCGTGAAGACCAACCTGGAGCAGCGCGCCGTCTCGCTGAACGTCGAGGACTACATCTTCGCGGCCGAGGTGCCGCAGGAAGAGGTCGTCCAGATCAAGAACGGCGACCGCAAGACCATCCGTCAGAACAAGCTTCCCGGCTACGTGCTGGTGCGCATGGACCTGACGAACGAGTCGTGGGGCGTCGTCCGCAACACCCCCGGCGTCACCGGCTTCGTGGGCAACGCGTACGACCCGTACCCGCTGACGCTGGACGAGATCGTCAAGATGCTCGCCCCGGAGGCCGAGGAGAAGGCCGCCCGTGAGGCCGCCGAGGCCGAGGGCAAGCCGGTGCCGGCCCGCAAGGTCGAGGTCCAGGTGCTGGACTTCGAGGTGGGCGACTCGGTCACCGTCACCGACGGCCCGTTCGCCACGCTCCAGGCCACGATCAACGAGATCAACGCCGACTCGAAGAAGGTCAAGGGCCTCGTCGAGATCTTCGGCCGCGAGACCCCGGTCGAGCTGAGCTTCGACCAGATCCAGAAGAACTAGCTTCCTCTGGAGCACAAGCCTCCGATCAGGTCAGACCACGCTCTCGCTGGGGGTACCTCCCGCTTGCGGGGGACGGTCTGACCTGCTCGGTTTTTGGCCGCGCACAGATACCCGTTATCGTTGTGCGGTATGCCTCCATCCGGATCATCCGGACCGGACGGCTGGAAACTCTCACTAGGACCCGGAGAGAGCAATGCCTCCCAAGAAGAAGAAGGTCACGGGGCTCATCAAGCTCCAGATCAACGCCGGTGCGGCCAACCCCGCGCCGCCGGTCGGGCCCGCGCTCGGCCAGCACGGCGTCAACATCATGGAGTTCTGCAAGGCCTACAACGCCGCGACCGAGTCGCAGCGTGGCTGGGTGATCCCGGTGGAGATCACGGTCTACGAGGACCGCTCCTTCACCTTCATCACCAAGACGCCGCCGGCCGCGAAGATGATCCTCAAGGCCGCTGGTGTCGAGAAGGGCTCGGGCGAGCCGCACAAGACCAAGGTCGCCAAGATCACCGAGGCGCAGGTCCGCGAGATCGCCACGACCAAGCTTCCCGACCTGAACGCCAACGACCTGGACGCCGCGTCGAAGATCATCGCCGGCACCGCCCGTTCCATGGGCATCACGGTCGAGGGCTGATCCCCAGCCCCGTAGCACCTTCGTAGCACCGTGGCAGGGCCTGCTCGGCCCGTACCACGACTCCTCAGAACACATCAGGAGCAGTAGTGAGCAAGCGCAGCAAGTCCCTCCGCGCTGCGGACGCCAAGGTCGACCGGGAGAAGCTCTACGCCCCGCTCGAGGCCGTCCGTCTCGCCAAGGAGACCTCCACGAGCAAGTACGACGGCACCGTCGAGGTCGCCTTCCGCCTGGGTGTCGACCCGCGCAAGGCCGACCAGATGGTCCGTGGCACCGTGAACCTGCCGCACGGCACCGGCAAGACCGCCCGGGTCCTGGTCTTCGCGACCGGTGACCGTGCTGCGGCCGCGGAGGCCGCGGGCGCCGACATCGTCGGCTCCGACGAACTGATCGACGAGGTCGCGAAGGGCCGTCTGGACTTCGACGCCGTCGTCGCCACCCCGGACCTCATGGGCAAGGTCGGCCGCCTCGGCCGCGTGCTCGGTCCCCGTGGTCTCATGCCGAACCCCAAGACCGGCACCGTGACCCCGGACGTCGCCAAGGCTGTCACCGAGATCAAGGGTGGCAAGATCGAGTTCCGCGTCGACAAGCACTCGAACCTGCACTTCATCATCGGCAAGGTGTCCTTCGACGACACCAAGCTGGTGGAGAACTACGGCGCGGCCCTGGAGGAGATCCTCCGTCTGAAGCCGTCCGCCGCCAAGGGTCGTTACATCAAGAAGGCCGCGATCAGCACCACGGTCGGCCCCGGCATTCCGGTCGACTCGAACCGCACCCGCAACCTTCTCGTCGAGGAGGACCCGGCCGCGGTCTGAGCCCCACAGCTCACCCTCAGTCGGTGACGAGCCCCGCAACCTTTCGAGGTGCGGGGCTCGTCCCTTTGGCCGTACGGCACTTTCCCGTACGACTGTCAGTGCTGTGCGTTAGCGTTCAGTGACAGGAATCCATGGGGGTGGGACGAATGAAGCGCACGACCCTGCGCCGCGCGGGCCTTTCGGTCGCTGCGGTGACCCTGCTGACGGGTGTGACGGCCTGCGGGGATTCCGGCGGCTCCGACGGTGGCGGTTCCGGTGTCTTCGGCAAGGGCGGGGACGGCAGCCCCCGGCTCAGCCCCCTCGCGGCCCTGCGCACCGCCGAGAAGTCCACCGACGGCGCCGACTCCGCGAAGGTGGAGTCCTCGACGACCATGGGCTCCGTGATGTCGATGACCGCGAACGGCGCTCTCGGCTGGGGGGACGGTCTGACCGGCACCCTCACCATCACGTACACCGGCGGCACCATGGCCGACACGATGCGTCAGATGGGCACCACGTCGATGGAGGCCCGCTATCTGCCCGACGCCTACTACGCCAGGATGGGCGACACCTTCGCGCGGCAGGCCGGGGGCAAGCACTGGATCAAGTACGCGTATGACGACCTGGAGAGCCTCGGCGGCAGCTCCGGCGCGTATCTGAAGGACCAGATGCAGAACACCACCCCGAACCAGTCGGTGAAGCTCCTGCTGGCCTCAGGGGACGTGCGGGAGGTCGGCGCGGAGAAGGTGCGGGGACAGCGGACCACGCACTACTCGGGGACGGTCGACGTGGCCGACCTCGCCGAGAAGAACTCCAGCCTCAGCCAGAGCCAGCTCGACGACCTGAAGAAGACGCTCGAGCAGGCCGGCGTCACCACGGAGACCGTCGACATCTGGGTCGACAACCGGGACCTGTTGGTCAAGAAGGTCGAGAAGGGCGAGACCACGGCGGGCGCCTACGCCCAGACCGCGTACTACACCGACTACGGCACCAAGGTGTCCGCCGAGGTGCCTCCGGCGGGCGACACCGCGGACTTCTCGACGCTGCTGAAGCAGCAGCAGCGGGGGGCGGGCAGCGGCTCGTAATTCGCGGGACCTCTTCCGGCCCTCTGGGATAGCTTCACGGTCTTGCTGTGTATCGACCGTGTGTTCTCTGTACGGGGTTGTGGGGGAAACAGGATGAGGTCTTCCGTGGGTGTCCTCGGGCTGTCCGCGCTGCTGGTCGCCGGCTGTGCGGCGGCGGGCGGGACGGAGAGCGGGGGTGACTCCGCCGCCGCGGCGGCCGTCACCCGGGCCGCGGAGAGGGCCGAGCAGGCCGTGTCCCTGCGCTACCGCATGACCGGCAGGACGCCGGAGGAGGGCCGTATCAAGGCCGAGGCCGCGATCGGCACCGAACCGCCGGCCATGAGCCTGAAGTCCACCGTGCTCAGCGGGCCCGACAAGGGAACGGGCGAGTACCGGCTGGTCGGCGGGGTGCTGTACGTGGGCAGCGACGAGGCGGGCGCGGACGGCAAGCACTGGGTCAGGTTCGGAGCGCCGGGGACCTCTCCGAGCGGCCTCAAGGTCGACACGAGCACGGCGGCCGACAAGGTCCGGGACAACCCCTCGCACGAGAGTGGATTCCTCACCGCGGCCGACGACCTGAAGAAGGCGGGCTCCGATACCGTCGACGGCGTCCGCACCACTCATTACACCGGCACCGCCACCCTCGACGACATCCGCGCCTCCTACAAGGGTGACGACGAGAGCGTCCGGCAGCGGACCGAGAAGAGCCTCGCCCAGTACGAGAAGCTGGGTGTGGACGAACTCACCATGGACCTGTGGACCGACGCCGAGGACCGCACGCGGCAGCTGCGCATGCAGGGCCTCGGACGGCATGGCGAGCTCGACCTCACCATCACCTTCCTCGACTTCGGCAAGCCCGTGACGGTGAAGGCGCCGCCCGCCTCGGACACCGTGGACCTGGCCAAGGAGCTGAAGAAGAACCGGGGCTGAGAGTCCGCCCCCCGGGCCCGGTGCGGGCCCCGTACGGGCGGATTTGCTTGTCGGTGACCCGTTCACGTATTCTCCTCCAGAAGCCAAAGACCGCTGGTCGTTGCCGTGCTCTTGCAAGAGGGGGCGGTGACCGAAGGATCCGCTGCAATGCGGACGACCCGCGCAGGTGTCAGTGGATACGCTCCCGGACCGAAATCCCTCCAGGGAATTCATTCGGTCGAGCAACGCCCCGTGCGCCTGCGCCGGGGCGTTTCGTTGTCCCAGCCCCTTTTGAGCGGTCCTCATCACCCGGAAGGAGGCCGACGCTCTATGGCAAGGCCCGACAAGGCTGCCGCGGTAGCCGAGCTGACGGACGCGTTCCGCAGCTCGAACGCCGCCGTGCTGACCGAGTACCGGGGTCTCACTGTGGCGCAGCTCAAGACGCTGCGTCGTTCGCTCGGTGAGAACGCCCAGTACGCCGTGGTGAAGAACACGCTGACCAAGATTGCGGCCAACGAGGCCGGGATCACGACGCTCGACGACCTGTTCAATGGTCCGACGGCGGTCGCCTTCATCACCGGTGACCCGGTGGAGTCGGCGAAGGGTCTTCGTGACTTCGCCAAGGACAACCCGAACCTCGTCATCAAGGGCGGTGTCCTTGATGGCAAGGCGCTGTCCGCCGACGAGATCAAGAAGCTTGCGGACCTCGAGTCCCGCGAGGTTCTGCTCAGCAAGCTGGCGGGTGCCTTCAAGGGCAAGCAGACTCAGACTGCTCAGCTCTTCCAGGCGCTCCCGTCGAAGTTCGTCCGCACTGCGGAGGCGCTTCGCGTCAAGCTCGCCGAGCAGGGCGGTGCCGAGTAACTCGGCTCGCACTTTGACCGCCGTCTGACGCGGCGGTCGACGCGGGCCGAACGTACGCCCGCCGACATGTACATCGGCACCTGCCGAATTGACTGGAAGGATCGCCCACCATGGCGACGAAGCTGTCCCAGGAAGAGCTGCTCGCGCAGTTCGAGACCCTCACCCTCATCGAGCTCTCCGAGTTCGTGAAGGCGTTCGAGGAGAAGTTCGACGTCACCGCCGCCGCCGCGGTCGCCGCCGCCCCCGCGGGCCCGGCCGCCGTTGCCGACGCCCCGGAGGAGCAGGACGAGTTCGACGTCGTCCTCACCGGCGCCGGCGAGAAGAAGATCCAGGTCATCAAGGTCGTGCGTGAGCTGACCTCCCTGGGTCTCAAGGAGGCCAAGGACCTCGTGGACGGCGCCCCGAAGCCCGTTCTCGAGAAGGTCGCCAAGGAGGCCGCCGAGAAGGCTGCCGAGTCCCTCAAGGCCGCCGGCGCCTCCGTCGAGGTCAAGTAACACCCTCCGGTCGGCGACGACCGGACGCGAAGGCTGAATCAGTCCCTCCGGGGCTGTAACGCTCACGCACCGAAGAGCGATCATCCATCTGGGTGGTCGCTCTTCGGCGTTCCTGGGAGCGCGGCCACGGTTGCCTTGCACCTGCTTGACCGGGGGGTATGGTGATCTTCATCGTGTCTCCGAGCGCCTTTGGTCGCGCAGGGGGGCCTTGACGAACCGCACGCAGCGCGCAATTCTCAGGACGCGTCGTCACAAGGATCCGTATCCGAGGCATGGATCGACGGCGAAGAGGGCAGTATCACCGTGCGTTGAGGGCTAGCAGACGAGGGCGTTGAGAACTACGAGGGTCTCGAGAAACCCGCACTGGACATCAGTGTGCCAAGTGGCTACACTGACCCTTTGCGCTGCCTGTTAGCTGTTCCCTGCCCGTCACCAGGGGCATGCCCTCACTTGAGCCAGACGACCAGACAATCCCTCACCTGGGATTTCTGTCTCTGTGCGCAGGATTGAGGGGCCGGTACGCGCGTAGTGAGTCCGAGCCCTCGGAAGGACCCCCTCTTGGCCGCCTCGCGCAACGCCTCGATCTCGAATACGAACAACGCCGCCAGCACCGCCCCGCTGCGCATTTCCTTTGCAAAGATCCGGGAGCCCCTCGAGGTTCCGAACCTTCTCGCGCTGCAAACCGAGAGCTTTGACTGGCTGCTCGGCAACGAAGCGTGGAAGGGTCGCGTCGAAGCCGCCCTGGAGTCCGGTCAGGACGTCCCCACCAAGTCCGGTCTGGAAGAGATCTTCGAGGAGATCTCGCCGATCGAGGACTTCTCCGGGTCGATGTCGCTGACCTTCCGCGACCACCGTTTCGAGCCTCCGAAGAACAGCATCGACGAGTGCAAGGACCGCGACTTCACGTACGCGGCCCCGCTCTTCGTGACGGCCGAGTTCACCAACAACGAGACCGGCGAGATCAAGTCCCAGACGGTCTTCATGGGCGACTTCCCGCTCATGACCAACAAGGGCACCTTCGTCATCAACGGCACCGAGCGTGTCGTCGTGTCGCAGCTGGTCCGTTCGCCGGGTGTCTACTTCGACTCCTCCATCGACAAGACGTCCGACAAGGACATCTTCTCCGCCAAGGTCATCCCCTCCCGGGGTGCCTGGCTGGAGCTGGAGATCGACAAGCGCGACATGGTCGGTGTGCGTATCGACCGCAAGCGCAAGCAGTCCGTCACCGTCCTTCTGAAGGCTCTCGGCTGGACCACCGAGCAGATCCTCGAGGAGTTCGGCGAGTACGAGTCCATGCGCGCCACCCTGGAGAAGGACCACACCCAGGGCCAGGACGACGCGCTGCTCGACATCTACCGCAAGCTGCGTCCGGGCGAGCCGCCCACGCGTGAGGCCGCGCAGACGCTGCTCGAGAACCTCTACTTCAACCCCAAGCGCTACGACCTCGCCAAGGTCGGCCGCTACAAGGTCAACAAGAAGCTCGGCGGCGAGGCCCCGCTCAACGCGGGTGTGCTGACCGTCGAGGACGTCATCGCGACCATCAAGTACCTGGTCAAGCTGCACGCCGGGGAGACCGAGACGGTCGGCGAGTCCGGTCGCTCGATCATGGTCGAGACCGATGACATCGACCACTTCGGCAACCGTCGTATCCGCAGCGTCGGCGAGCTCATCCAGAACCAGGTCCGTACGGGTCTGGCGCGAATGGAGCGCGTCGTGCGTGAGCGCATGACGACCCAGGACGTCGAGGCGATCACGCCGCAGACCCTGATCAACATCCGGCCGGTCGTCGCCTCCATCAAGGAGTTCTTCGGCACCAGCCAGCTGTCCCAGTTCATGGACCAGAACAACCCGCTGTCGGGTCTGACGCACAAGCGTCGTCTCAACGCACTCGGCCCGGGTGGTCTCTCCCGTGAGCGGGCCGGCTTCGAGGTCCGTGACGTGCACCCGTCCCACTACGGACGCATGTGCCCGATCGAGACGCCCGAAGGCCCGAACATCGGTCTGATCGGTTCGCTCGCCTCCTACGGCCGCGTCAACGCGTTCGGTTTCGTGGAGACGCCGTACCGACGGGTCACCGACGGTGTCGTCACCGACGAGGTCGACTACCTGACGGCCGACGAGGAGGACCGCTTCGTCATCGCGCAGGCCAACGCCACGCTCGACGACGACCTGCGCTTCACCGAGAACCGCGTCCTGGTCCGCCGCCGTGGCGGCGAGGTCGACTACGTTCCCGGTGACGACGTGGACTACATGGACGTCTCGCCGCGCCAGATGGTGTCGGTCGCGACCGCCATGATCCCGTTCCTCGAGCACGACGACGCCAACCGCGCCCTCATGGGCGCGAACATGATGCGTCAGGCCGTGCCGCTCATCAAGAGCGAGGCCCCGCTCGTCGGCACCGGCATGGAGTACCGCTCCGCCGTCGACGCCGGCGACGTGGTCAAGGCCGAGAAGGACGGTGTGGTCCAGGAGGTCTCCGCGGACTACATCACCACGACCAACGACGACGGCACGTACATCACGTACCGCCTGGCCAAGTTCTCCCGCTCCAACCAGGGCACCTCGGTCAACCAGAAGGTCATCGTCAACGAGGGCGACCGGATCATCACCGGTCAGGTCCTCGCCGACGGCCCGGCCACCGAGAACGGCGAGATGGCCCTGGGCAAGAACCTGCTCGTGGCGTTCATGCCGTGGGAGGGTCACAACTACGAGGACGCGATCATCCTGTCGCAGCGCCTCGTGCAGGACGACGTCCTCTCCTCGATCCACATCGAGGAGCACGAGGTCGACGCCCGTGACACCAAGCTCGGCCCCGAGGAGATCACCCGGGACATCCCGAACGTCTCCGAGGAGGTCCTCGCCGACCTCGACGAGCGCGGCATCATCCGTATCGGTGCCGAGGTCGTCGCCGGTGACATCCTCGTCGGCAAGGTCACGCCCAAGGGTGAGACCGAGCTGACCCCGGAGGAGCGCCTGCTGCGCGCGATCTTCGGTGAGAAGGCCCGTGAGGTCCGTGACACCTCGCTGAAGGTGCCGCACGGCGAGATCGGCAAGGTCATCGGCGTCCGCGTCTTCGACCGTGAGGAAGGCGACGAGCTGCCGCCGGGCGTGAACCAGCTGGTTCGGGTCTACGTGGCGCAGAAGCGCAAGATCACGGACGGTGACAAGCTCGCCGGCCGCCACGGCAACAAGGGTGTCATCTCCAAGATCCTGCCCATCGAGGACATGCCGTTCCTCGAGGACGGGACCCCGGTCGACATCATCCTCAACCCGCTGGGTGTGCCGTCCCGAATGAACCCGGGACAGGTGCTGGAGATCCACCTCGGCTGGCTCGCCAGCCGCGGCTGGGACGTCTCCGGTCTCGGCGAGGACTGGGCGAAGCGCCTTCAGCTCATCGGCGCCGACCAGGTCGCCCCGGGTACCAACGTCGCCACCCCCGTCTTCGACGGTGCGCGTGAGGACGAGCTCGCGGGTCTGCTGAACCACACCATCCCGAACCGCGACGGCGACCGCATGGTGCTCCCGACCGGTAAGGCCCGGATGTTCGACGGCCGCTCCGGCGAGCCGTTCCCGGAGCCGGTCTCGGTCGGCTACATGTACATCCTGAAGCTGCACCACCTGGTCGACGACAAGCTGCACGCCCGCTCGACCGGTCCGTACTCGATGATCACCCAGCAGCCGCTGGGTGGTAAGGCGCAGTTCGGCGGTCAGCGTTTCGGCGAGATGGAGGTGTGGGCGCTGGAGGCTTATGGCGCCGCGTACGCCCTCCAGGAGCTGCTGACGATCAAGTCCGACGACGTCACCGGCCGCGTGAAGGTCTACGAGGCCATCGTCAAGGGCGAGAACATCCCCGAGCCCGGCATCCCCGAGTCCTTCAAGGTGCTCATCAAGGAGATGCAGTCTCTCTGCCTGAACGTGGAGGTGCTGTCCAGTGACGGTATGTCCATCGAGATGCGTGACACCGACGAGGATGTCTTCCGCGCTGCGGAGGAGCTCGGCATCGACCTGTCCCGGCGTGAGCCGAGCAGCGTCGAAGAGGTCTGACGGGAGTTCGGCAGGGCTCACGACGTTGAGCCCTGCCGGCCCCAGGACCCCCGTATCAGACCCCAAGACTTACAACCCTGAGAGGGATTGACGCATAGTGCTCGACGTCAACTTCTTCGACGAGCTCCGGATCGGTCTGGCTACCGCTGACGACATCCGTCAGTGGAGCCACGGCGAGGTCAAGAAGCCCGAGACGATCAACTACCGCACGCTCAAGCCCGAAAAGGACGGACTCTTCTGCGAGAAGATCTTCGGTCCGACCCGGGACTGGGAGTGCTACTGCGGCAAGTACAAGCGTGTCCGCTTCAAGGGCATCATCTGTGAGCGCTGCGGCGTCGAGGTGACCCGCGCCAAGGTGCGTCGTGAGCGGATGGGCCACATCGAGCTCGCCGCTCCCGTCACGCACATCTGGTACTTCAAGGGTGTCCCGAGCCGTCTGGGCTACCTGCTCGACCTGGCTCCCAAGGACCTCGAGAAGGTCATCTACTTCGCGGCGTACATGATCACGTACGTCGACGACGAGCGCCGTACTCGTGACCTGCCCTCGCTGGAGGCGCACGTCTCCGTCGAGCGTCAGCAGATCGAGAACCGTCGCGACTCCGACCTCGAGGCCCGCGCCAAGAAGCTCGAGACCGACCTGGCCGAGCTCGAGGCCGAGGGCGCCAAGGCCGACGTGCGCCGCAAGGTGCGCGAAGGCGCCGAGCGCGAGATGAAGCAGCTGCGTGACCGCGCCCAGCGCGAGATCGACCGCCTCGACGAGGTGTGGGCCCGCTTCAAGAACCTCAAGGTCCAGGACCTCGAGGGCGACGAGCTGCTCTACCGCGAGCTGCGTGACCGCTTCGGCACGTACTTCGACGGTTCGATGGGTGCCGCGGCGCTGCAGAAGCGCCTGGAGTCCTTCGACCTCGAGGAGGAGGCCGAGCGTCTCCGCGAGATCATCCGTACCGGCAAGGGCCAGAAGAAGACCCGTGCGCTCAAGCGCCTGAAGGTCGTCTCCGCGTTCCTGCAGACCAGCAACAGCCCCAAGGGCATGGTGCTCGACTGCGTGCCGGTCATCCCGCCGGACCTTCGCCCGATGGTGCAGCTGGACGGTGGCCGCTTCGCGACCTCCGACCTGAACGACCTGTACCGCCGTGTGATCAACCGGAACAACCGCCTGAAGCGCCTTCTCGACCTCGGTGCGCCCGAGATCATCGTGAACAACGAGAAGCGCATGCTCCAGGAGGCCGTCGACGCGCTGTTCGACAACGGTCGTCGTGGCCGTCCGGTCACCGGTCCGGGTAACCGCCCGCTGAAGTCCCTCAGCGACATGCTGAAGGGCAAGCAGGGTCGATTCCGTCAGAACCTGCTCGGCAAGCGTGTGGACTACTCCGCGCGTTCCGTGATCGTCGTCGGTCCGCAGCTGAAGCTGCACCAGTGCGGTCTGCCGAAGGCCATGGCGCTGGAGCTCTTCAAGCCGTTCGTGATGAAGCGCCTGGTCGACCTGAACCACGCGCAGAACATCAAGAGCGCCAAGCGCATGGTGGAGCGCGGCCGCACGGTCGTGTACGACGTCCTCGAAGAGGTCATCGCCGAGCACCCGGTTCTGCTGAACCGGGCGCCCACCCTGCACCGCCTCGGCATCCAGGCCTTCGAGCCGCAGCTGGTCGAGGGCAAGGCCATCCAGATCCACCCGCTCGTCTGTACCGCGTTCAACGCGGACTTCGACGGTGACCAGATGGCCGTCCACCTGCCGCTCTCCGCGGAGGCGCAGGCCGAGGCCCGCATCCTGATGCTGTCCTCGAACAACATCCTGAAGCCCGCCGACGGCCGTCCGGTGACGATGCCGACCCAGGACATGGTCCTCGGTCTGTTCTTCCTCACCACCGACGGCGAGCTGCGTGACACCAAGGGCGAGGGCCGCGCGTTCGGCTCCTCGGCCGAGGCGGTCATGGCGTTCGACGCCGGTGAGCTCGCGCTGCAGTCGGCGATCGACATCCGCTTCCCGGTGGGCACCATCCCGCCGCGCGGCTGGACCCCGCCGGCCCGCGAAGAGGGCGAGCCGGAGTGGCAGCAGGGTGACACCTTCCGCCTGCGGACGACCCTGGGCCGCGCGCTCTTCAACGAGCTGCTGCCCGAGGACTACCCGTTCGTCGACTACTCGGTGGGCAAGAAGCAGCTCGGTGAGATCGTCAACGACCTCGCGGAGCGCTACCCCAAGGTCATCGTGGCGGCGACGCTCGACAACCTGAAGGCGGCCGGCTTCTACTGGGGCACCCGCTCCGGTGTCACCGTGGCCATCTCCGACATCGTCGTTCCCGAGGCGAAGAAGGAGATCGTCAAGGGCTACGAGGCGCAGGACGAGAAGGTCCAGAAGCAGTACGAGCGCGGTCTGATCACCAAGGAAGAGCGCACGCAGGAGCTCATCGCGATCTGGACCAAGGCGACCAACGAGGTCGCCGAGGCGATGAACGCGAACTTCCCCAAGACGAACCCCATCTTCATGATGGTTGACTCGGGTGCCCGAGGAAACATGATGCAGATGCGGCAGATCGCCGGTATGCGTGGTCTGGTGTCGAACGCGAAGAACGAGACCATCCCGCGTCCGATCAAGGCCTCGTTCCGTGAGGGCCTGTCCGTCCTCGAGTACTTCATCTCGACGCACGGTGCCCGTAAGGGTCTGGCCGACACCGCCCTGCGTACCGCCGACTCGGGTTACCTGACCCGTCGTCTGGTGGACGTCTCGCAGGACGTCATCATCCGCGAGGAGGACTGCGGCACCGAGCGCGGTCTGAAGCTGCGGATCGCCTCGCACGACGAGGCCGGTGTGCTGCGCAAGGCCGAGGACGTCGAGACCAGCGTCTACGCCCGCATGCTCGCCGAGGACGTCGTCATCGACGGCAAGGTGATCGCGCCGGCCAACGTGGACCTGGGCGACGTGCTCATCGACCAGCTCGTGCGCCACGGTGTCGAGGAGGTCAAGACCCGTTCGATCCTGACCTGTGAGTCCCAGGTCGGCACCTGCGCCATGTGCTACGGCCGCTCGCTGGCCACCGGCAAGCTGGTCGACATCGGTGAGGCGGTCGGCATCATCGCCGCCCAGTCCATCGGTGAGCCCGGCACCCAGCTGACGATGCGTACCTTCCACACCGGTGGTGTGGCCGGTGACGACATCACCCAGGGTCTGCCGCGTGTCGTCGAGCTCTTCGAGGCCCGTACCCCGAAGGGTGTCGCCCCGATCTCCGAGGCCCAGGGCCGCGTGCGGATCGAGGAGACCGAGAAGACCAAGAAGATCGTCATCACGCCGGACGACGGCAGCGACGAGACGGCGTTCCCGATCTCGAAGCGCGCCCGTCTCCTGGTGAGCGAGGGCGAGCACGTCGAGGTGGGCCAGAAGCTCACCGTGGGTGCCACCAACCCGCACGACGTGCTGCGCATTCTGGGTCAGCGTGCCGTCCAGGTCCACCTGGTCGGCGAGGTCCAGAAGGTCTACAACTCGCAGGGTGTGTCGATCCACGACAAGCACATCGAGATCATCATCCGGCAGATGCTGCGCCGGGTGACGATCATCGAGTCCGGCGACGCCGAGCTGCTGCCCGGCGAGCTCGTCGAGCGCTCGAAGTTCGAGGTCGAGAACCGTCGTGTGGTGCAGGAGGGCGGTCACCCGGCCTCCGGTCGTCCGCAGCTCATGGGTATCACCAAGGCCTCGCTGGCCACGGAGTCCTGGCTGTCGGCGGCGTCCTTCCAGGAGACGACCAGGGTGCTGACGGACGCGGCGATCAACGCCAAGTCCGACTCCCTGATCGGCCTCAAGGAGAACGTCATCATCGGTAAGCTCATCCCGGCCGGTACGGGTCTGTCCCGCTACCGCAACATCCGGGTCGAGCCGACCGAGGAGGCCAAGGCCGCGATGTACTCGGCCGTCGGCTACGACGACATCGACTACTCGCCGTTCGGCACGGGCTCCGGCCAGGCCGTTCCGCTGGAGGACTACGACTACGGTCCGTACAACCAGTAAGGCGTACGTCTGAAGTACTGAAGGGGGGGCACCCCCGTGGGGACGGGGGGTCCGCCCCGAGGCGTGTGCGGAGTCGGGCACTAGCGGCCGGTCACCACCCCGGCGGGGGCGTTAACACAACGGAAGCGGCCGCCGACCCG
>NZ_JBHWUU010000121.1:0-21465 GCF_042737375.1 Streptomyces sp. NPDC060000 | reverse complement strand
GTATTCGGCCCGCCGCCCCACGCGTACCCCGGCCGCGTACCCCGGCCGCGCGGCTCGGTCCATCTCACAGAACGGCTGTCACCGTTCCCGCGCCCACGGTGCGTCCGCCCTCGCGGATGGCGAAGCCGAGGCCGGGCTCCAGCGGAACCTCACGACCCAGTTCGACGGTCATGCCGACCGTGTCCCCCGGCCGCGCGACCGGCATCTGCCCCAGGTCCACATCCCCGACGACGTCCGCCGTACGGATGTAGAACTGCGGCCGGTAGCCGGTCGAGACGGGCGTCGTCCGACCGCCCTCGCGCCCGGAGAGGACGTACACCCGCGCCGTGAAGCGCCGGCTGGGCACCACGCTCCCCGGCGCCACCACCACGTGTCCCCGCCGGACGGCGTCCCGGGGCACCCCGCGCAACAGCAGCGCCACGTTGTCCCCGGCCTGCGCCTCCTCCATCGGCTTCCCGAAGGTCTCGATGCCCGTCACCACGGTCTCGACTCCCGCGCCGAGCACCTGGACCTGGTCCCCCAGGCGGAGCCTCCCGCGCTCCACCGCGCCGGTCACGACCGTCCCCCGGCCGGTGATGGTGAGCACGTTCTCCACGGGCAGCAGGAACGGCGCGTCCAGGTACCGCTCGGGCATGGGCACATAGGTGTCCACCGCGTCGAGCAGCGCGTCGATCGACGCCGTCCAGCGCGGGTCGCCGGCCAGGGCCCGCAGCCCCGACACCCTGACGACGGGCGCGGAGTCGCCGCCGTAGCCGTGCTCGGTGAGCAGGTCGCGGACCTCCAGTTCGACGAGGTCGACGAGCTCGGCGTCCTCTCCGTCGTCGACGGCGTCGGCCTTGTTGAGCGCGACCACGATGTGGTCGACGCCCACCTGGCGGGCGAGCAGGACGTGTTCGGCCGTCTGCGGCATGATCCCGTCGAGCGCGGAGACGACGAGGATCGCCCCGTCGAGCTGCGCGGCACCGGTGACCATGTTCTTGACGTAGTCGGCGTGGCCCGGCATGTCCACGTGCGCGTAGTGCCGGGTGTCGGTCTCGTACTCGACGTGCGCGAGGTTGATGGTGATACCGCGCGCGGCCTCCTCCGGGGCCCGGTCGATGCGGTCGAACGGTACGAACGTGCCGGTCCCGCGGGCGGCGAGGACCTTGGTGATGGCGGCGGTCAGGGTGGTCTTGCCGTGGTCCACGTGCCCCATGGTGCCGATGTTCAGGTGTGGTTTGGTCCGCACGTAAGCGGTCTTGGGCATGGCTGTACCTCGAAGCGTGTCCGTAGGAAGTGGGGACCCCGGAAACCTGACCGACCCTCCCCCTGCGGGGTCCGCCGGACGATCCGGAGAGGGTCAGCTTCGGGCGCCGTCGACAGCGGCCACGAGGAGCGGGACGGCAGCCTTCGGCGTATCCGCGGGGGCGGATGCTGCGAGGAGGAAGGCGTACCGGAACATGGTGCCGATCATTGCCGACGGTTCGTTCGGCGTCGAATGGTTTTCGCCGGATGGGGAGGGTTACGGTCCTGATGACCGACATGAGCGGGACGGAGGCGTGGGAGCGATGGTGGCGGCTGCTGCCGGAGGGCGTCCGTGAGCAGGTCGACGGCTTCGTCCTCCAGGACGCCTGGTTTCGGGCGGTCCGCGTCGCCTGGGAGGCCGGACGGGCCCACGGTCTCGGCCTTCAAGAGGCTCAACTCGTCGTCGGCGAGCGCTATTCCCACCACGGCGACCGCATCGCCCGGACCCCCGACGACCCGTTGGACCTGGATTCGCTGAACGCCCGCGCGTCCGGTGCGCCGGGCCGTGTGGCGGCGATCGAGGCCGTCTGGGACGGGGACACGGTCCACGACTGGTTCGTGATCCTGTACGCCCTCACCGCCGACCCGGAGGGCGAGCAGCCGCTGGCCACCATCTACCGGCGCACGGCGAAACCGCACCTCGCCGGTACGGATCCGGCCCTGGACCATCCCTGCGCGGCCGTCGCCGACCAGGTGGGCAGGGCCCTGGCGGCACACCTGTCGGTGCCCTTCCACTTCGCGAGTCCGCACACCCCGGACGACGAGGCGCCCCGCCTGCGGCTCCCGTGAACCGCTAGGCCGGGTCCCCGATGTTCTTCAGCGCCTCACGCACCGTCAGCGGGGCGAACCGTTCCCGCTCGCGGGTGACAAAGGTGCGGACGGCCGCCGGGTCGGTCCTCGCGTACTCGCGCAGGGCCCAGCCGATGGCCTTGCGGACGAAGAAGTCCGGGTGGCCGGACCGGTGCAGGCAGTAGGCGAAGAGGCGGTCGGTGTCCGTGCGGTCCTTGCGGCGGAGCTGGTGGAGCAGGGCGGTGCGGACGACCCACAGGTCCTCGTCGGCGATCCAGGCGTCCATCTCGGCGCCGAGCCGGCGGTCGGCCGCGACGAGCGTGCCGACCACGTGTGCGGCGAGCGCGTCGACCGTGTCCCACCAGGACGTCGTGGTCACCAGCCGGCGGGCCACGGGCAGGAACGCCGACGAGAGGCGTGGCGCGTACCGGCGCAGGTAGTCGACGCCGAAGTAGTGGTACTCGCGCTGCGGCAGCGCCCAGCAGCGCAGCGCGATCGCCGTGCAGTCGCCCTCGTCGGGGCGCGGCGTGCCCGCCAGGACGGTGCGCGACAGGGCCCGGCGGGCGGGGGTGGGGAGGCCGAGGAACGGGGCGACGCCCTTCATGTACGCGTGCATGGCCGCCGCCCGGCCCGGGTCGGCCGCGGCCTCGTACGCGGCCGTCAGCCGCTCGAGCACGACATCGGCGAGAACGCTGTCCGGCGCGCCGTTCGTGTCCGCACCTGTGACGGTCATGAGACGAACCATACGGCGATCACACATGTCCGTCGGTTAGTGTCGCGGGATGCTCGATGCCACCACCCGCTCTGGGGGCACCGCCACGGCCTCTCCCCGGGCCACCGCCACGGAGCTCGTCGTCCCCGCGCTCGCTCCCGTGCCCGTCATCGCGTCCGTCGCTCCGGCGGCCGCAGCACCCACCGGCCTCGCCGCGCGCTGCACGAGAGTGCTCCTCTCGCCCTGGTCGCGTCTCGCGCTGCTGGTCACGCTGCTCGCGGCGGCCGCGTCGAGCGTGCTGCTCTTCGAGCCGCAGAAGCTCCTCACGGACGGCTGGCCACCCCAGTTGGGCGGCGCCTCGGCGGCCGCGGTCTTCGCGGTGGCGTACGGCCTGTGCACCGTGGCGTTCGTGCCGCGGCCGCTGCTGAACCTGGCCGCGGGCGCGTTGTTCGGCTCGCAGTGGGGCATCGGCGCGGCCATGGCGGGCACGGTTCTGGGAGCCGGGATCAGCTTCGGGCTCGGTCGGCTCCTCGGACAGGACGCGCTGCGCCCGCTGTTGCGCGGTCGGCTGCTCAAGGCGGCGGACGGCCAGCTCAGTCGGCACGGCATGCGCTCGATGCTGGCGGCCCGTCTGTTCCCGGGGATCCCGTTCTGGGCCGCGAACTACTGCGCCGCCGTCTCCCGCATGGGCTGGCTGTCCTTCCTGGTGGCGACCGCCCTGGGCTCGGTCCCGAACACCGCGGCGTACGTCGTCGCCGGCGCCCGTGCCTCCTCCCCGACCTCGCCGGCCTTCCTGATCGCCATGGCCTGCATCACCCTGCCGGCGCTGATCGGCGCGGTGGTGGCCTGGCGCAAACGCCACCACCTGCGCCGCCCGTAGCCGTAGCCGTCGACCGTCGACCGTCGACCGGCAGTCCCCGTCCGCCGGGCCGTTACACGGATTCCAGCACCATCGCGTTGGCCAGCCCGCCCGCCTCGCACATCGTCTGGAGGGCGTAACGGGCGCCGCGTTCCCGCATCGCGTGGACGAGCGTGGTCGTCAGCCGGGTACCGCTCGCGCCGAGCGGATGTCCGAGCGCGATCGCGCCGCCGTGCACGTTGACCCGGGCCAGGTCGGCGCCGGTCTCCTGCCGCCAGGCGAGGACGACGCTGGAGAACGCCTCGTTGACCTCGAAGAGGTCGATGTCGTCGAGCCGCAGCCCCGCCCGGCGGAGCACCTTCTCGGTCGCCGGGATCACGCCGGTCAGCATCAGCAGCGGGTCCGAGCCGGTGACGGCGAAGCTGTGCAGCCGGGCGAGCGGGCGCAGGCCGAGCCGGGCGGCGGTCTCGCCCGAGGTGATCAGCACCGCCGACGCGCCGTCGTTGACCGGGCTCGCGTTGCCCGCGGTGACGTTCCACTCGATCTGCGGGAAGCGCTCGGCGAAGTCCGGGTCGTAGTAGGCGGGCCTGAGTCCGGCGAGGATCTCCGGGGTGCTCCCGGGCCGTACGCACTCGTCGCGCGAGACGCCGTCCAGGGGTGCGACCTCGGCGTCGAAGAGCCCCCGTTCCCAGGCCGCGGCGGCCTTGTGGTGCGAGGAGACCGCGAAGGCGTCCATCTGCTCCCGCGTGATCGACCACTTGGCGGCGATGAGTTCGGAGCTGATGCCCTGCGGGACGAGCCCCTCCGGGTAGCGCGCGGCGACACCGGGGCCGAAGGGGTCCTTGCCGGGCGGCACGTTGGACCACATCGGCACCCGGCTCATCGACTCGACACCGCAGGCGACGACGAGGTCGTACGCACCGGAGATGACGCCCTGGGCCGCGAAGTGCACGGCCTGCTGGGAGGAGCCGCACTGCCGGTCGACGGTGGTCGCGGGGACCGTCTCCGGGAAGCCCGCCGAGAGCAGCGCGTAACGGGTGGTGTTCATGGCCTGCTCGCCGACCTGGTCGACGGTGCCGCCGATGACGTCGTCGATCAGCGCGGGATCGACGCCGGAGCGCTCGACGAGGGTGCGCAGGGTGTGGGCGAGGAGTTCGACGGGGTGGACGTGGGCGAGGGAGCCGTTCGGCTTGCCCTTGCCGATCGGGGTGCGTACGGCTTCGACGATGACTGCGTCACGCATGTTCGGGGCCTCCATGACGAGCACGAGCAGCGATGACTACTGGTGAGTAGGAAATCCGGACTCACCATAACCCTGCGAGTTGGAAAACCCAACCCACTCGGGTCCGGTTTTCCAACCCTCCCCTAGACTCGTCGCCATGGCCGCCCCCAAGAACCCGCGCCCCTGCTCGATCGCCGACACCCTCGCCGTCGTCGGCGAGAAGTACTCGCTGCTCGTCCTGCGGGAGGTGTGCCTGGGCAACAGCCGCTTCGACCAGCTGGTGCGCAACATCGGCGCTCCGCGCGACATCCTGGCCACCCGGCTGCGCCGCCTCGTCGACGCCGGGATCCTGACCAGGCGTGCCTACAGCGAGCGCCCGCAGCGCTTCGAGTACCTGCCCACGCAGGCGGGGCTCGAACTGGAGCCGGCTCTGATGACACTCATGGCGTGGGGCGACCGCCATCTGCGCAAGGACGACGACCGTCCCATGGTGCTCGAGCACATCTGCGGCAACGAGCTGATGCCGGTGGTCACCTGCTCGGCCTGCGGCGACCGGGTACGCCACGAGGACCTGGTCGCCCACCCGCAGGCACCGGGCTGGACGGTGACAGGCCCGTCGGCCGCCTGAAGCCGCACCCCGCCGTGCACCGGCTGCCTTGGTTCCGGTCAGCCCGGTGACGACTCGACCGCCCGGCCCGCGGCCTGCCGGCCGCTGCAGAACATGCGCACCGCCTCGCCCGACCCGGGCCCCGAGGCGTTCGCCGGCCTCCTCGCCTTCCCCGGAGCGGGCCCCACGGCGGCTCCGCCACCACCATCGGCCTCATGGCGTACGACCAGTCCCACGCCGAGGGCGTCCTCGACGGACTTCGCACGGCCCTGAAGAGGTGCACCGCCTACGAGGGGGGCGTGCCCGCTCGCACCACCGCCAGGACCACCACCGCCCCCGACGCGGGCGACGACGCCGTCGCGTTCACTCCGCGGCCCCAGGGAGACGACGCGGACGCGTTCGTGGTCGTACGCAGCGGCGCCACGGTCGTCCTCTTCCGCACCGCGAGCGGCACCGGCTCTCCGGCTGAGGTGCCGCAAGAGCTGATCACCGCGCAGCTCCGGAAGCTCCAGGCCTGAGAGCCGTCCGCTGCGGGGGCCGCGGCGCGGTCATCGCCCGGCTCTACGGCAGCGGGTACACGTCCAGCCATCCGCACATCCCGAACTTCCCGTGCGCCGAAGGCCGTTCGGCCCGTACGGCGGCCTCGGCGAGGTAGGACGCGTCGCCGCCCGAGAGTCGGTCGAGCTGCTCCCCCGTGGCCTGTGCGGCCGACCGGGCACCGCTGAGCCAGCGCTCGCGCCACTCGGCGAGCCGGGGCTCCACCAACGCGGCGGCGGACCGGTGGAAGGCGGCCAGGGCCGCCGGACCGTCCCGCGCCTCGCGCAGCGCCCGGTAGCCCTCCAGCGCGAGATCGCGCCGGGCACGGGCGATCCGGGCCTGCTCCTCCCGCGGGACGTCGGCCGGGATCACGGTCGCGGCGGCGTACGTCCGGGGGTCGGCGAGATACTCCGGCGGCAGGGTGAGGACCGCGTCACCGGCCTCCGGCAGCCCGCTGTTCTGCATGAGAACGGTGATGCGCAGGTCGTCCTCGTTGATCAGCCGGTGGATGGTGCCCGGCGTGAACCACGCGACCGTGCCGGGTTCGAGGGGCGTGACCTCGTAGCCTGACGACGTCAGGGTGTGCACCGCACCGCGCCCGCCGGTGACGACGTACCCTTCCGAACACGTCAGGTGCATATGGGGAGTTCCGCCGCGCAGGCCGTCGGCGGCGGGCCAGTCGTACACCCGCAGCCGCGAGACGGCGACCCCACCGGGCAGTCCCCCGAACCCGCTCACCACGGATGCGCCTCCAGGTACTTGGCGATCTCCTCCCGCTTCCAGGCACCGTCGGCCACCACGACGCGGTAGCGGCGGGTGAGCGTGTCGCCGGGGGCGAGCTCGAGTTCGTCGAAGAACGCCCAGGACGGGGCGATGCCCGCGAAGGGCTCGTTGCGGACGAACCAGTGGGCCGGGTGCGTCCCCCGTGCACCGGAGTGGTCGTTCTCGGGGGCGTGCGCGAAGACGACGGTGGCGTGACCGTCGGTGCCGTCGTGTTCGCCGGAGAGGGCGAGCCAGGGGCTCTGCGAGGCCATCAGACCGGGGCCCTCATCCTCCGGGCCGATGATCCGGCCGTCCCGGAAGGCGCGCGGGCCGCGCCAGAACAGCCCCGTGTAGCCGGCCAGCTCCCGCCCGGCGGTGGTCGGGCTGCCGAAACGCAGCGGCTCGTCACGGCGGTTGGTGACGGCGCTGGTCCAGGTCAGCGACCAGGAACCGGAGTCCGGGTCGACGTCGTGCACCTCGATCCTGCGGGCCTCCTCGGCCCACAGCTCACCGCTGTGCGGATGCCAGGTCAGCCGCTCGGCGATGACTACCCGGCCGCCGTCGGCCGACACCTCGTCGAAGCCGACGTGCGCCATCGACCCGACCCGCTCGGGGAGTTCGAGATACCCCTCGCCGTGCACGTACGAGTTGCCGCCCCACAGATTGGCGCCCGAGAGGTGCGAGGCGGTCAGCGACAACCCCTTGTGCCAGCGGTGGTCGTTGGGCCGGTAGTCGGTGACGACGTCACCGGCGAGGGTCCGCAGCGGGTGGATGTACGGCCGCGGCGCCTCCCACGCGGCCTCGGGGCGGTAGACGTAGGCGAGCAGCTCGACGCCGGTGGCCGGGTCGGTCACCGTGACGCGGTCGCCGTGCGCGTGGACGAGACGCAGGTCGCCGGTCACGCGGGCACCTCAGCCTTCGTCGCGGCCGGGTCCGTCACCGTGGGCACGGCCGCCGTGGCCGTGCCGGGGGCCCAGCCATCGGCGCCGCCGTGCATGGCGGTGTAGTACGGGTCACCGGGGCCGATCTCGCCCCGCCTCACCGTCATGTCGGTGAACGCCGACTTGTACAGCGCGGCGATCAGCTCCAGGCTGGTGCGCCCGTCCGCGCCGCTGCTGCGCGGCCGCCGGCCGGCGCGCATGCTCGCGACCAGCTCACGAAGCTGCGCCAGGTGCGAGCTCGGGACGTCCGGGCCGAAGTCCTGCCAGGCCGCCGCCCGGCCGCCCGGGACGTCCGGGGCGGGGGTGATGTGCCAGTTGGCGTTGGAATGACCGTAGAGGTGGGTGAGTTCGACCGTGGCGTGCTCGCAGTCGATACGGATGCGGCTGACCTCGTCGGGACTCAGGACGCTGTTGACGACCGTCGCCATGGCCCCGCTCTCGAAGCGGACCAGAGCCGTGGACACGTCCTCCGTCTCCACGTCGTGCACGAGCCGGGCCGCCATCGCGCGCACCTCGCTCCACGGCCCGAGGAGGTCGAGCAGCAGGTCCATCTGGTGGATGCCGTGACCCATCGCCGGACCGCCGCCCTCGGTCTGCCAGCGACCGCGCCAGGGCACCGCGTAGTAGGCGGTGTCGCGGTACCAGGTGGTCTGGCAGTGCGCGACGAGCGGCCGCCCGAGGGCCTGCTCGCCGAGCAGTCGCCGCACATGCCGCGTCCCGGATCCGAAACGGTGCTGGAAGACGATCGAGGCGTACGGCCCGGCCGCCTCGCCCTCCTCCGCCTGCACGGCGTCGTAGTCGGCGAGGGTCGGCACCGGCGGCTTCTCGCACCACACCCAGGCGCCGGCCCGCAGCGCGGCCACACTCTGCTCGCGGTGCAGGGTCGGCGGGGTGCAGATGGTCACCAGGTCGGGGCGCTGCTCCGCGAGCATGCGCTCCAGGTCGGTGTACGCGTGCGGGACCCCGCTCTCCGCGCAGAAGGACTCGACGGCGGTGGCATCGATGTCAACGGCCGCAACGACCTCGGTCTCGCCCTCGGCGGCGAGCTGCTGGAGGGCGGGCAGATGGGAGCCGCGCCCGATGGCGCCGATGCCGATGATGGCGGCCCGGATACGCCGGCCCGCGAGCCCGTCGGGCAGCGGAGTGGATGGGGGCATGGGCGTGATCAGCACTCCTCCGACGTACGGCCGAACGACCGGGCGGGCCAGCAACCGAGGGGAAGCGTGCAGTACGCGCACGCAGCAAGCGCTTTCCCATCAGCAGCAACGTATGCGGCGGCCAGGCGGCCGGTCAACCATGGGAACGCCTCTCCGGCGCGGCGGTCGCGCGCGCTGCCGATGGATCGGGGTCGGCTCTGTCGACGGAACGGGCCGGTACCGCCGAGGGAACGAGGACGCTGCCGCCGACGGAACGAGGGCGGTACTGCCGAGGGAACGAGGACGCTGCCGCCGACGCAACGAGGTCAGTACCGCCGACAGAACGAAGACGCTGCCGCCGACGCAACGAGGTCAGTACCGCCGACGGAACGAGGACGCTGCCGCCCGGCAGGACGCCCGCGTGACCCGCGCGTGCCCGTCGTGCGAGAGCTGCGTGTCGCTCACGGGGCGGGGTCGGGGGCCGTCGGCACGGGAGGCGGGGTGGCGCCTGCGAAACCCCTGTGGCGGGGCTGTCATCCGGGAACGCTACGCTTCCCCCCGGCACGCACTTGATCACCGGATCACCGCGCGCGACGGGCCTGCCGTCGCCGTCGCCCCTCTCCGATCGGCACTTGGACTCCGTAACCTCATGTCTTGGTTTGAATCCCTCATCCTCGGACTCGTCCAGGGGCTGACCGAGTTCCTCCCCGTCTCCTCCAGCGCGCATCTGCGGCTGACCGCCGCGTTCTCCGGCTGGAAGGACCCCGGCGCCGCCTTCACGGCGATCACGCAGATCGGCACGGAGGCCGCGGTGCTGATCTACTTCCGCAAGGACATCGGGCGGATCATCTCCGCCTGGAGCCGATCGCTGTTCGACAAGACGTTGCGCAAGGACCACGACGCCCAGATGGGCTGGCTGGTGATCGTCGGCTCGATCCCGATCGGCCTGCTGGGTGTGACGCTCAAGGACCAGATCGAGGGCCCCTTCCGCGATCTGCGGATCACGGCCACGATGCTCGTCGTCGTCGGCATCGTGATCGGCATCGCCGACCGGCTGGCGGCCCGCGACGAGACGGGCGGCAAGCACCGCGCGCCCAAGCAGCGCAAGACCCTGGAGAACCTGGGCGTCAAGGACGGCCTGATCTTCGGCCTCTGCCAGGCCTGCGCGCTCATACCCGGCGTCTCGCGCTCCGGCGCCACCATCAGCGGCGGCCTGTTCATGGGCTACAAGCGTGAGGCCGCGGCCCGTTACTCCTTCCTGCTGGCCATTCCGGCCGTACTGGCCTCCGGTGTCTTCGAGTTGAAGGACGCGGTGGAGGGCGGCCACGTGGCATGGGGCCCGACGATGTTCGCGACGGTGATCGCCTTCGCCTCCGGATACGCGGTCATCGCCTGGTTCATGAAGTTCATCAGCACCAAGTCCTTCATGCCGTTCGTCTACTACCGGGTCGCGCTCGGCATCGTCATCATCGCCCTGGTCGCGACGGGCTCACTGAGCCCGCACGCGGCGGAGTCGGCGGGCTGACCGCCCTCCACAGCCACAACTCGCCCTGACGCCACGGCCCGCCTGTCACAGCTCGCCGGAACGCCCAGTAGGGCCGGCGCAGTTGATCGATCAGCCGTGACCAACTCCATATCCGTGCGCGTAGCCGTCCGGTGGCGCACTGTCAGGGCTTGCGCCTACGCTTGGCTCATGTCGCCCAACCCTGAGCTCTCTGGTTCCGTGCGGTCCGCCGCCGAGTTAAATGAGCGGATCCGGGCCCTTTGGCTGCGCGCGGGCGGTTCGCTCTCCGCGCAGGAGCGGGCGGAGTACGAGCTGCTGGTAGTGGAGTGGGCCACCGCGATCCGCGGTGAGGTCGTCACGGCGGCCTGAGCCCTGGCCCGCCCCTTCGGCGTCTCCTCCGCCCCCTCGGTCTTCCCACCGCTCCCTCGGTCTTCCCACCGCCCCGTCGGCCTTCCTCCGCCCGCCCTCGGCAGAGCGGGATCTCCGGATCGGCGTCGCTCACGTCAGCCGGTAGGCGTACCAGCCGTTCGCTCGACGTACCGCTCCCCGTGTCGTCCCGCTTCGGCTCGTGACCGTCCGTTACGCTCGCGTCGCCACAACGGTCACGATCTTCATGGAGGGCAGGACGGCGACGATCAAGCGTGAGCGCCTCGTCAGAACACTGACGTTCTGGCTGCGTCCCGCCTTCGCGCTGCGCGTCGTCAACCGGTTCCAGAAGATCGTGGGTTTCGACCGGTCGATGGCGCTGGCGTCCAGCGCGTTGACCGCATTGGTCCCGTTGTCCGTCCTCATCGGCGCCCTCTCCAGCAACTTCGTGCACTACGACGTCGCGGAGCGGATCATCAGGCGCTACCACCTCACCGGAGCGGGCGCCACTGCGGTCGACTCTCTGTTCTCTCCCGCGGAGGACAACGGTGCGAGCGTGGGCATCTTCGGGACCCTGTTCCTGACGATCTCGATCCTCAGTTTCGCCCGGGCCGCGCAGCGGCTCGTCGAACAGACCTGGGAACTCACCCCGCTCAGCGTGCGCAACACGCGCAACGGCCTGTGGTGGATCCTCAGCCTCGCGGGCTACGCGCTGTGCACTGCCGCGCTCACCGCGCTCCTCGGCAGAGGCGGACTGGGCCTGGTCGCCTCGGTGTGCGAGGTACCGGTGACCGCCGCGTTCCTCGTCTGGAGCGGCCGGCTCCTGTCGGCGAAGCGGGTCAGCCGGTCGGACCTCCTCCCCTTCGGCGTCACCGCCGCCGTTCTGACGGCGGTCTACACGGTGGGCGCGGCCGTCTACCTGCCGCGTCTGTTCAACTCCTACGCCGCGCGCTACGGGGTGGTCGGAGCCGTCTTCGCGATGATCTCCGCGCTCTTCGCGGCCATGCTGGTCATGGTCGGATCGTCGGCGCTGGGACGCGAGGTACGGGACGAACTCGAAAGGATCCGTCAGGGCCACCGCCCTTCCGACCACGAGGTCCGCCGGCAGTGGGACAGCATGGTGGAGCAGACCCGCTCACAATGGCGCACGGCACGCAAACAGATCTCCCGTCATCCGGCAACGGAGAGCAAGATCAGCACGGACACCAAGGACACCAGAGACACCAGGGACACCGACCGCTGACGAACCCGCGACGGTGACGGTCCCGGCCCTCACTCCCAGCACCGGTGCCGGACCACGGCGGGTGCCGGACCACCGGGGGGTGCCGGATCACGGGCCAGTGCCGGACCACGGGGGGTGCCGATTACCGGTAAGGCTCCAGCCGCGGGCAGGATGGTCACCATGACCGAGATCCGTACCCCCCGCCTCCTCCTCCGTCGCTGGCACGACGACGACCTCGTCCCCATGGCCGACATCAACGCCGACCCGCAGGTCATGCACTGGGTCGATGACGGTTCGGTCCTCGACCTGGAGGAGACCGCGGAAGCCATCGAGCGGTGGGAGGAGGAGTGGGACGAGGAGGGCTTCGGGCTCTTCGCCGTCGAACTGCTGGCCTCGGGTGAACTGGCCGGCTTCACGGGCCTGTCCATGCCCGGGTTCCTGCCGGAAACACTGCCGTCGGTGGCCATCAGCTGGCGGCTCGGATCACAGTTCTGGGGTCAGGGGTACGCGTCCGAAGCCGCCCACGCGACGCTGGAGTTCGCGCTCCAGGACCGTGGTATCAACCGGGTGATCAGCATCATCCGGCCCGGGGACGACGCCTCCGAGAACGTCAGCCGCAAGCTCGGCATGGCACCGGAGCGCGAAACGACCCACCCGGTACACGGATTTCCCCTGACCGTTCACGCCATCGACCTCACCGAGTTCGTCGGCTGAACCCGCCGAACCGCCGGAGCGCGGCCGCCGCCGGACGGCTTCGGGCCGCACGAGCCCGGGTCCTCCGACAACCGCGAGACGGCCGCACCGGCCGTCTACGGCTGGGGTGTGATCCCTGGGGTGAGGTTACCCTCCGGTCACTTGACCTGCGGGGGGAGGGCCTGCAGCACAGTCCCGCAATGTGATCGGACCTGGCCCGGACGATCACGAAAAGGCAAGAGCCGAACGCTCGAAAAGCCGGTCCGCGGGAACTGTCCGCCCTCGGGCGTGACCATCGTGGCCTTGCACGCTCCGCCCGGCCGTACGCCCGATCTCGGCGGGGCTCCCTTCGGCCGTGGCCGGAAGAACACGGTGATGAGGGTGAGCAGTGTTCTAACGCCGCAGGTGGGCCAGTTCCTCCTCCGCCACCGGATACGGCCGCTCCTGCGGCAACAGCGCGGTCGCACGGCCGAGTTCGCCGGCCCGCACGTGCGCGTGCACTTCTGTCACCAGTGGCGTCACGTCCTCGATCCCGACGATCCACTCGTCCGCGTACCGCACGGTCGCCTCCCCCGCGAGTCCCAACTGCAGGGAGCGGTGGGGCAGGGGATCGAGGTGCAGATCGCGTTCCGGATCCCACTGCACCCGCGCCGGCGACCGTTTCAACCGGCGCTTCCAGTCCGCCTGATCGGCGTGCAGCTCGGGCACGTAGTGCGACAGACACGCATGCCGCAGCGCCCACTCGAAACCCTCCCGGGTGATCTCGACGGCCAGGACGGTCTCCTGCCCCTCCTTCGTGGCCCATCCGCAGCGGTACATCATCCACAGGAAGCTGGGCTTGATCCATGTCATGCGCTCGCGGCTCCACGCCGAGGGGAAGCGGCCGGTGCGGGCGGCCGCGTTGCCGATCTCCGGGCGGTACGCCTGGTAGACGGTGATCGTGGACTCGGTATGGACGGCGCGTACGCGGAACTTGGGTTCCCGCTCCGCAGGTTGGTCATTCGGGTTCATCGTGCTGTTCGGGTCGTTCACGGCAGCAGCCTGACCGCCCGTCCGTCCGTGAGGCCACCGAATTAACCCGCGGCGCAACGCCTCGCAGTGCCCCGCAGCAGCCCGCAGCACCCCGCAAGGCCTCGCATCGCCGCCAGTACCCCGCATCACCCGCGGTATCGCTCGGCACCCCGCGGCCCATCCCCCGTCGATGCCGATGCCGGATCGATCCCGTACAGACCTTGGCTGCGCACCTCGCATGCCCAACACTCAGGCCCATGACGCAGCGTGTGGAGCTCGCCGCCGTGATGGACCGGCTGGCCGTGGACGGGTTGATCACCGACTACGCGGTGGCGGTCGACGACGGTGACTGGACGGCGTACCGGGAACTGTTCACGTCGGACGGGCGGGCGGACTACCGTTCGGCCGGCGGTATCGAGGGGGAGGCCGGGGACGTGGCCTCATGGCTCGCGGAGAGCATGCGGGTGTTCGCGATGCGGCAGCACCTCATCGTCAACCGCCGGGTGAGCTTCGGCGTCCTGGAGCACGACACGGGCGACGAGGCCCGGGTCCAGGCCGACTACGTCAATCCGATGCGGTTGGCCGACGGCCACGACGACTCGGCGGCCGGTGCGCCGGACTTCGTCTGCGGCGGCCGGTACGGCTTCGGTCTGGTGCGGACGGCCGACGGATGGCGGCTGCGCGAGGTGGTCGTCCGGGAGAAGTGGCGGCGCCTGCCCGGCTGAGGCGGGGGCGCAGAGGGGCCGGCGGACCGAGCCGGAACACGCCCTGTCGGAGATCGTCCGAGACGCGCACAATGAAGGCACCCATCGCGGGTAGGGAGGTGCCCTATGAAGACGTTCGGACACTGGCTCACCTCCCCCTGGCGGCGTACGGCCGTCGCGGCCCTGGCAGGCGCGCTGCCCGTGCTCGCGTTCCCCGCCCCCGCTCTGTGGTGGTGGGCCTACCTCGCGCTCGTCCCGTGGATCCTGCTCACCCGCTCCGCGCCGACGGGGAGACGGGCCGCGTACGACGGATGGGGCGGCGGGTTCGGTTTCATGCTGGCGATGCACCACTGGCTGCTGCCGAGTCTGCATGTGTTCACCCTGGTCATAGCCGCGCTGCTGGGTGCCCTGTGGGCTCCGTGGGCGTGGCTGGTCCGCCGGTTCCTGGCCAAGGACGTGATCCCCACCCGTGGGCGGGTGTTCGCCGCGCTGCTGGTGCTGCCCTCGGGCTGGCTGGCGATCGAGCTCGTCCGCTCCTGGCAGGGGCTCGGGGGGCCCTGGGGCATGCTCGGCGCCAGTCAGTGGCAGGTGGAGCCCGCGTTGCGGCTCGCCTCCGTGGGCGGGGTGTGGCTGCTCAGCTTCCTGGTGGTGGCGGTCAACGTGTCGGCCGCCGTCCTGGTCTCCGTTCCGGCCTCCCGTGCGCCCGCCGTCGCCGGTCTCGTCGCCACCGCCGCGACGGCCTCGGCCGCGTGGGTGTGGGCGCCGCGCCCCGACGCCGACGGGCAGACCCGGATCGCCGTCGTCCAGGCCGGCGTGATCGACGGGCCCGACCGGCGCTTCGACCGCGAGGAGCAGCTGACCCGGCGTCTGATCGGGCAGGACGTGGACCTGATCGTCTGGGGCGAGAGCAGCGTCGGACACGACCTTGCCGAGCGGCCGGATCTGGCCGGGCGTCTCGCGGAGTTGGCCCGTGTGACCGACGCCGACATCCTCGTCAACGTCGACGCGCGGCGCTCGGACCGGCCCGGTATCTACAAGAGCTCGATCCTCGTCGGCCCGGGTGGCCCGACCGGCGACCGGTACGACAAGATGCGGCTGGTGCCGTTCGGCGAGTACATACCCGCCCGCTCGCTGCTCGGCTGGGCCACCTCCGTCGGCAAGGCTGCCGGCGAGGACCGGCGGCGCGGCACCGGACAGGTCGTGATGAACGCCGGGCCCGGGCTGCGCATCGGGCCGATGGTGTGCTTCGAGACGGCGTTCCCCGACATGAGCCGGCACCTCGCCGAGGACGGCGCGGACGTGCTGGTCGCGCAGTCGTCGACCTCCTCCTTCCAGTGGAGCTGGGCACCCGCGCAGCACGCCTCGCTGGGCGCGCTGCGCGCCGCGGAGACCGGGCGGCCGTTCATCCACTCGACCCTCACCGGCGTCTCGGCCGTGTACGACCCGAGCGGTCGGCGGGTCGGCTCGTGGCTGGGCACGGACGCGAGCACGACGGCCGTCTACGACGTCCCGCTCGCCGACGGCGTCACCCCGTACGTCCGCTACGGCGACTGGCCGGTCCAGGTGGCCCTGCTGGTGCTCATGGCCCTGGGGCTCACGGAGGGGGCGCGGGCGGTCAGGCTGCGGAGGACCGCTCCCGCACCGCTCGTACCACCCGCTCGCACAGTTCGTGAGTCGCCAGCGCGTCCCGGGCGCTGAGCACCCTGCCCGCGCGCACGGCGTCGAGGAAGGCGAGGACCGCCTGCTCGATGCCGCGCTGCCGGGCCACCGGCACCCAGTCGCCGCGACGCCGCACGGTCGGCTGCCCCTTGTGGTCGATCACCTCTGCCAGGTTGACGACCTGGCGCTTGGTGTCCTGTCCGGACACCTCGAGGATCTCCTCGTTCGAGCCGCTGAGCCGGTTCATCACGCCGAGCGCGGTGAAGCCGTGTCCGGCGAGCTGGAGGACGACGTGGTGCAGCAGTCCGTCCTCGACGCGGGCGCGCACGGTCACGTCGTCGACCGGGCCCGGCACCAGGAAGCGCAGGGTGTCGACGACGTGGATGAAGTCGTCGAGGATCATCGTGCGCGGATCCTCGGGCAGCCCGACCCGGTTCTTCTGCATGAGGATCAGCTCGCGCGGATGGTCGGCGCACTGCGCGTAGCCGGGCGCGAAGCGCCGGTTGAAGCCGACGGCGAGGGACACGTTCCCCGCCTCGGCGAGCGTGACGAGCCGCTCGGAGTCGGTGAGTTCGTAGGCGAGGGGCTTGTCCACGTACGTCGGGACGCCCGCCTCCAGCAGCCGGGAGACGATCTCGGGGTGGACGGCCGTGGGGGCGTGCACGAAGGCCGCGTCGAGGCCGGCGGCGAGGAGCGCGTCGAGGTCGTGATGGCGTTGCTCGCGGGGGAGGCGGAGGCCGTCGGCGACCCGGTCCAGGGTGGCCGGCGTGCGGGTCTGGAGATGGAGCTCGACCCCGGGCAGCGCGCCGAGCACCGGCAGATACGCCTTCTGCGCGATGTCGCCGAGTCCGACGCAGCCGACCTTCATGAGCGCTCCCTCACTGCCTGCCGCGTTTCCTGTCGCAATGCCCGTCCCCTTGCCAGTCTCACCACCTGGGCCCACCCGGTCCACTGCGTACGGCAGCATACGGGCCCCTCCCCGCTCGGCTGCCGCCGGTCCGCGGCGAAAACCCGTGGTGCGGCGGGGCCGCCAACAGTCACCATGCGGGGATGACGACGCGACGCACCGAGCCCGCTCAGAACGCAGGCGAACGCACCATGCTGGAAGGGTGGCTGGACTACCACCGGCAGACCCTGGCGTGGAAGTGCGAGGGGCTCACCGACGCGCAGCTGCGCACCGCCTCGGTGCCGCCGTCCGAGCTGTCCCTGCTGGGTCTGGTGCGGCACATGGCGGAGGTGGAGCGCAGCTGGTTCCGCAGAGTGCTCGTGGGCGACGGCGCGGACCCGATCTACTGCAGCGACGAGGACCCGGACGGCGAGTTCCACCTCTCCGAGCGGGACACCTGGGCGGAGGCCTTCGCCACCTGGCAGGCCGAGATCGAGGTGGCCCGGCGGTACGCGGCGGACTTCGAGCTGGACGAGCTCTCCCGCGGCCCGAGCAGGTTCACGGACGAGCCGTTCAGCCTGCGCTGGATCTACACCCACATGATCGAGGAGTACGCCCGGCACAACGGCCACGCCGACCTGATCCGTGAGCGCATCGACGGTTCCGCCGGGGACTGACGTCAGCACCGGTCGGCCAGCTCCACCGAACGGGGTACGAGATCACCCGTCCGGGGCAACCTGCGCCTCTGCGCTGTCGCTTCGGCGGACGGAACCGCCAGAGTTGCGCGGGTGCATCGAACGACGACGACTACCGCGACACTCCTGGTCACCGTGGCCGTCTCGGCCCTCGCGGGATGCGTGACCATTCAGCACCCGGCCGCCCCCGGTCCGGTGGTGGCACCGTCCCGGCCTTCCGGGCCGCGACCGGAAGGGCGGGCCGAGGTGCAGGTCGTGCAGGCGCCGGCCCGTGAGGCGCTGGAGATGGTCGGGCCGTCCCGCGGACCGGAACCGGCGGCACCGCAGCAGCTGCGGCGGACCCCGGCGGTTCCGGGGGCCGGCGGGGCCGGACAGCCGCCCTCGCCCCGTTCCCGTCCGCACAGCCGTCCGTACACCCGGCCGGAGCGTCCGGAAGCCCGGCGGCACGCGCAGCCGCGCGCGGAGGTCCCGGACGCGCAGGAGGAGGTAGGCGGGAACACGGATGTGTGCGCCCTCGGCAAGCGGTACGGCGGATGGCAGGGTGACAGTCCGCAGGCGTCGATCTGCCGGCAGGCCTACGGGCGGTGAGGGCTCAGGTGGCGCCGGTGCCGTGGGACCGCCTCACCGCTCTCACCACTCCCGCTCCCACTCGCCGCGGCCCTCCCACTCCCCCCTGTCCTCGCCCTCGTCGTGGCCCTGCCCCAGTCTCAGTTCCATTCTGCTGATCGCCGCCCGTACACCGTCCCCGTAGCTGTCGTCCCCCAGGGCCACGGCCGCCGTGCGTGCCCGGCGCACATGGGTACGGGCGGCCTGGGCGCGGCCGAGTTTGACGTAGTCCGCCGCCAGGTTGAGGTGCAGGGACGGATAGAGAGCCCGTACCTCGACCGAGCCGACGTGCTCCTCCGCCGCCATGAGCGCCCGCAGGTCCCACGCCAGTTCGTCCGAGGGGTCGTCGTGGGTGTCGGCCAGGTAGTGGGCCAGAGTGCAGCGGTGCAGCGGGGCGCCGTCCTCGCCGATCTCCGTCCACAGGTCGAGGAGCCTGCGCCTGGCCTCCTCGCGGTCTCCCCCGTGGTGCAGCATCACGACCTGCCCGATCCGCGTCAGCAGGGCGTCCGGCACCGTCTGCCCCTGTCGCTCCGCCACCCTCGGCCTCCTTGCGTCGTTACGACGACGCTAGCCGCAGGCATCCGCGATCCCGGTCAGGCGGCACCGTGCCGGTCCGACGAGGAACCGGCCCGGCGGCAGGCCACTGGCACTCGGGGCGGATCAGACCTGGTCGGCCAGGTTCGGGATCGTCCAGTCGATCGGCTCGTGGCCCTGCTGCGCCACCGCCTCGTCGATCTGCGTGAACGGGCGGGAACCGAAGAACTTCTTCGCCGACAGCGGCGAGGGGTGGGCGCCCTTGACCACGATGTGCCGGGTCTCGTCGATGAGCGGGAGTTTCTTCTGGGCGTAGTTGCCCCACAGGACGAAGACGGCCGGGTCGGGCCGGTCGGCCACCGCGCGGATCACCGCGTCCGTGAACTTCTCCCAGCCCTTGCCCTTGTGCGAGTTCGCCTCGCCGGAGCGGACCGTGAGGACCGCGTTGAGCAGCAGGACGCCCTGCCGCGCCCATGGCATCAGGTAGCCGTTGTCGGGAATCGGCGTGTCCAGCTCCGCGTGCATCTCCTTGTAGATGTTCCGCAGGGACGGCGGGATCTTCACTCCCGGCCGAACCGAGAAGCACAGGCCGTGCCCCTGGCCCTCGCCGTGGTACGGGTCCTGGCCGAGGACGAGCACCTTGACCCGCTCGTACGGCGTCGCGTCGAGCGCGGCGAAGACCTCCTCGCGCGGAGGGTAGACGGGACCCGCCGCCCGCTCCTCCTCGACGAACTCCGTCAGCTCCTTGAAGTAGGGCTGCTGGAGTTCGTCGCCCAGAACCCCGCGCCAGGACTCGGGCAGCATGGCGATGTCGGTCACGTCAACGTCCTTGCGTCGTGCGGTCACTTGCAGAGCACAGAATTTACAGGCGACCACTGACATTGATACTCGTAACCGGCGCCGCGCACGGTCTGGCGACGGCCTACCAGCTGGTCTTGCGCGTCAGCTCCCACATCATCATGATCGTCGACGGGTCCAGGGACCGCTCTCCGCCCGCGACCTCCTCGGACGAGGCCAGGTACTGCTTGCCCTGCCACAGCGGCAGCAGCCGGGCGTCGTCGACGAGGATCTGCTGGGCCTGCTCGAAGTCCTCCACGACCTTGGCGCGGTCGCTCTCCTCGCGGGATCGCGGCAGCAGCACCTGCGTGATCTTCTTCGCCGGGTAGGGCGTACCGAGCGCGTTCTGGTCGCCGACGAAGGGCGCGACGAAGTTGTCCGGGTCCGGGAAGTCCGGGGCCCAGCCGCGCCCGAACACCGGGTACTCGCCCTTCTGGTAGCCGACCACGTAGGTGTTCCAGGGGCGGCTCTTCAGGGTCACCGAGAACAGGCCCGAGGCGTCGAGCTGCCTCTTGATCTCCTTGAACTCGAGGGCGGTGTCGGAGCCGTAGCGGTCGGTGGTGTACCAGAGGGTGAGCGGGACGGTCTCGGTGATCCCCGCGTTGGTGAGGATCTTGCGCGCCTTGGCCTTGTCCGGGTTGCCGAAGGAGTCGAAGAAGCCGGTGGTGTGGCCGGTCAGACCGGACGGGACCATGGAGTACAGCGGCTCGACGGTGTCCTTGTAGACCTCGTGGGCGATCGCGGCCCGGTCCACGACCTGGGCCACGGCCCGGCGCACGGCGACCTGGTCGGACCACGGGTCCTTGGGGTTGAACACCAGGTAGTTGATGTTGCTGCCGGCGGCCTCGATGAGCTGGAGACCCTCGTTGGCGGCGCTCTTGCCGTCCAGGTCGACGATGTCGTCGGCGGCGAGGCCCTGGTAGGTGATGTCGATGTCGTGGCCGCGCAGGGCCTTGACCATCTCGCCGGAGTCCTGGAAGTAGCGGATGGTCACCGCGTCGTTCTTGCGGTCGGCGAAGCCCTCGTAGTTGTCGTTGCGTACGAGTACGGCCTGCTTGCCCTCCTCGTACGACTGCAGCCGGTACGGTCCGGAGCCGACGATGCCGTTCTCCTTGCGCAGGGCCTTCGCCGAGTAGTCGTCGGGGTCGACGATGGACATGCCCGGGGTGGCGAGCACGAACGGGAAGGTGGCGTCGGCCTCTTTGAGCCGGAAGAGCACCTCGTGCTCTCCCTTCGTCTCGACGCTGTCCAGGCTGCCCAGCAGTCCGTTGGGGCCGGTGGCCGCGTTGATCGTCCTGATCCGGTCGATCGAGTACTTCACGGCCTTCGCGTCCAGCTTGTCGCCGTTGGAGAACTTGAGGCCGTCGCGCAGTTCGCACTTGTAGACGCGGCTGGTGCCGTCCGTGAAGACGCAGGACTTGGCGGCGTCCGGCTGGGGACTCGTCGCTCCATTGGGGTAGCTCAGCAACGTCTGGTAGATGTTGCGGAACAACTCCCAGGAGCCGTCCCAGGCGGCGGCGGGATCCAGCGTGCTGGGAGCACTGGTGGTGCCCACGACGATCGGTCCGGCGTCGTCGGAGCTCTCCTGTCCCAGGAGGCTGCATCCGGCCACCAGGGATATGGACACGATCGCCGCCATCTGCTGCAAGGATCGGTTCCGGTTGAACACGCGCACGCTCCTCGATCTGCCATGCCAAGGGTTGGCAGACCATACCGCAGCCCCAGGGGGCGTGAACCCGCGGCCTCGCAGCGTTCTTGATCACTTCGGGAGTGACGACGTTGTCATCGCCCCGGGTGACGCCCGAACGTCGACACGGGGGGGGGGGGAGGGGGGGACCGCCCCCCGGGGGAGGGGGAGGAAAGGCCCCACAGGGGGGCGCGCCCCCCGGGGGACCCCCA
>NZ_JBHWUU010000120.1:0-21665 GCF_042737375.1 Streptomyces sp. NPDC060000 | reverse complement strand
ACCCCGAGGCACCGGCCCCGGACGGCCACCCGGCACCAAGAACAAGCACCGGGCACCCCGCTACGACGTCGGTAAAACCGTCAAGCGCCCCGAGATCCTCAAGGCCATCGGCAAGCCCGGAAGATCTTGGTAGATAAAGAACAAGCTTAGACTTAGCGGCACCGAACTGTCAGTACCGCATGTGTCCGCTTGGCTGTAGCAGGGAGTTAAACGTGCAGGACATCGCTGTCGACCCCGTTGCCCACAATCGGGCAGCCTGGGACAAGTGTGTCCAAGAGGGCAACGAGTGGTCGAGGCCGGTGAGTGCTGAGGATGTCGAGCGCGCCCGCATGGGCGACTGGTCGATTGTTCTCATCGGGCGTGAGCCGGTCGACCGCTCCTGGCTGCCGACGGACCTGACCGGCAAGGACGTGTTGTGCCTGGCCTCCGGCGGTGGCCAGCAGGGTCCGATCCTCGCCGCCGCAGGGGCGCGGGTCACCGTATTCGACAACTCACCCCGCCAGCTCGGCCAGGACCAGATGGTGGCGGCGCGCGACGGACTCGAGCTGCGCACCGTCCTAGGCGACATGCGCGACCTCAGCGCCTTCGGCGACGCAACATTCGACGTCGTATTCCACCCGGTCTCTAACCTGTTCGTACCAGACTTGGCACCGGTGTGGCGTGAGTGCTTCCGCGTCCTGCGACCGGGCGGAACTCTGCTTGTGGGCTTCCTCAACCCTGATGTGTACTTGTTCGACCACGAGGCGCTCGACGAGCGCGGCGAGCTGATCGTCGTGCACAAGCTGCCCTACAGCGATGTCACGCAGTACTCCGCCGAGGAACGCGCCACGAAGTTCGGCGCGGATGCCCCTCTTGAATACAGCCACACCCTCACCGACCAGATCGGCGGGCAACTCGCCGCGGGGTTCGTCCTCACCGGCTTCGCGGAAGCGCCGCACCAATCCAACGCATCCGCTCAATACATGTCGAACTATTTCGCGACGCTGGCGGTCAAGCCGGGCTGACCCGGCCGTGGGTCCGGCCGAGACGGCCCTGTCTCCGAATGGCCAAGTGGAGCGCTGTGCCAGCCCGACCCCCACCAACTTCGCTGAGCCGCCAAAACGCCCGACGCTCCGACAACTCCTGACCATCGCACTGCAGAAGGGCTGACCGGTCCGCTCGCTATTGCGGTGGCTGAGAGGGAAGGGGGAGAGCTGAGAAGCTGTCCTCATGATGGACAAGGCAGGTGGGGTTGAGGGCCAATCGGTTCGCCCGGGCACGTACTCACGTGTCGAGCGGGAGAGACGGTTCCTGCTGGCCAGCCCCCCAAATTTGTCGGTGGTGAGCGTCACCCGTGTGATCACTGACCGGTATGTGACGGGCACTCGTCTGAGGTTGCGGCGAGCGGACTTCGCGGGCGGTCGCTGCGAGCTGAAACTCACCCAGAAAGTCCCAGCCCCTCTGTCGGGCGCCATCCAGGGCTTGATCACGAACACGTACCTGTCGCCAGCCGAGTACGAAGCGCTCGCTTCGCTGCCGGCCATGCTGTTGTCCAAGACGCGTTTCAGCGTGCCTCCATTGGGTGTTGATGTCTTCGACGGCCGTCTTCGGGGCCTGGTACTCGCGGAAGCCGAGTTCACCACTGACGAGGAGGTCCAGTCATTCGTGCCACCTGCCGAATGCGTGGCAGAGGTCACCGACGACGCTCGCTTTACAGGAGGGCGCCTTGTCCAAGCCTCTCGCCAAGAGTTGCTCGGGTGGTTGGCCGAGTACGGGATCCGTCCGGAAGACTGACGAACCGGTAGTCCGGAGAAGGCCTGTTCTGCGTCGTCCGTGACAAGACATCGATCGAGTGAGCGCCGGACAGCTACGGGGCTCGTCCCGGTCACCTGCCGAGAGGTGATGAACTGATCATTGATCCGGGACAGCCACCTGGCCGGCCTCCACCTGCGCGCCTCGATTTCAGCGCTCCGTGGCTGTCTTCTTGGCCTTCTTCTGCTGGGCCTTGTCCTCGGCCGTTTCTGATTTCTTTGCTTGGCCGGGCGGTCGGTGCGGGGTCTCGGTCGTCGTGCCGCCCTGTGTTGCCGCGGCGGGTGTGTCCGTATCTCTTGGTGTGGTCTGTGTTGTCTTGGCCGCCGAGGTGTGTGTGGCTGCATCGACGGCCCGTTTGTGGTTCAGGTCGTGGGAAGCGGGCTGGAGGCTTTGCCCGGGTGCGTCGGTGGGGAGTGCGCCGATAGAGGGGCTGTGGTCAGAGGGTGGTGTGGCCGTAGATGGCGTGGTCGCTTCCCCGTGCCCTGTGCTGCCAGGAGGATCTGTCTGCACGTTCGGGGCGCTGGCGGCGCGGGACCCGCTTCGGTCGTTGCCCTGTGGTGCGGAGTTGTCGGTGACGGCGAGGGTGGTTGCCATGACAGCGGCGAGGGCGGCGGTCGCGCCGAGCACCAGGGTGCGGCCTCGCGCGGGCGTGAGGAGGGAAGCGGTCCGATCTTCGTCGGACAGCGCATTCGCATCTGTGTGGTCGGCCGTCTGCAATTGTCCGTGGCTGGCGATGAGGCTCGTTGCCTGCGCCATCGGGCCGGCTGAAAAGCCGGCTGTGTCGGCCACGGCCGTCAGCGTGCGGGCGCAGTCGCGTGCTGTCGGGCGAGCCTGGTCGTCCAGGGTGGTCATATCTCGCAGCAAGTCGGCCAGTCGTTCCGGTAGGCAGTCGGGCAGGACTGGTTGGCGGTGCAGTCGTGCGATCGCGGCTTCGAGGGGGACTCCGTCGTACTCGAGTCTGCCGGTGAGGCATTCGAGGAGGACAAGGCCGAGAGCGTAGATGTCGGCGGGCCGGCCGACGGACTGGCCGCGGACCTGCTCAGGGGAGAGGTAGGCGGCGGTGCCGGTGAGGGTGCCGGTGGCGGTGCGGGTGGTGGCGTCAAGCAGTCGGGAGATACCGAAGTCGGTCAAGTGAGGGCGGCGGCAGGCGTCCAGCATGATGTTGCCCGGTTTGACGTCCCGGTGGACGATTCCCGCTTCGTGTGCGTGAGCCAGCGCCTGGGCGAGGTCGGCGCCGAGCGCGGCAGTCGCTTCGGGCGACAACGGGCCCTCGGTGATGACATTGCGCAATGTGCTGCCCTCGATCAGTTGCATGACCAGGAAGGCACGTCCGTTGTGCTGCCCGGCGTCGTAAGCGGTGACAACTCCGGGGTGGTGCAGCCGGGCCAGGATCACTGCTTCGCTACGCAGAGTCTCCTCGATGTCTACGCCGGTACCGGGCCGGAAGACCTTGACCGCCACTGGTCGTCTCAACCGCAGATCGAAACCTCGGTGGACGTCCGCGGCGCCGCCCGAGCCGAGGAGACCGTCGAGACGATACCGGCCGCTCAGTACCTCAGCGGAACACCGGGAAGCCATGGCCCGAGCAGAATCGCGCAACCTCATTCTTTCTCCCACTCATCAAGGGACGAACACCCCTGGCGAGCCGCGGCCGACACGCTGCGGACGCGAGTACCCGCGAGGAGCCGCGCTATCCCCACGTCCTCGCAGGCAGGGGCACACCGGCTGACGCGCTATCCACCGCAGCAAGCTGCCGCTGGCCCTGGCCGGGGGAGTTCCGGGTGGCAGGGGCGGTGGCCAAGCGGCGCAAAGGCCGCCGGGTGTTCCTGCCGCCGCGCAAGGTGCGCCAGGGACGACTGGATCGCCGGAGCCACCAGCCAACGTCGCTACGCCTCTTCGCCGGATGTTTCGAAGAGTGAGGTGATCGGTAATCCGATGCGGACCCTCCAGTTACTCCTCGGCCATGCCCGCGAGGCCTCCGTCTACTGCTGCGGTCTTTCCGCAGCTCACGCAGGTGTGCGTGGTCTCGCGCGCCGAGCTGCGGCGGCTGCTTTCGCTGAACCTGTGGCGGGCGCGCAAGACCTACAAGTCGCGCCGCTGCCAGCAGACCGGAGGCAGCCCAAGTCGGCCAGGGTCGTGCCCGGCCGGACTCGGCCAGCGCGGCCACCACGATCTCCTGCGCCTCCGATACTTCCTGAAATGGCCCACGAGCCGTCGACTCACCCGCGAACTCACCGTGCCCTCCATCCCGAGGCAGGTGTTCCAGAACCTGCTCGACGAGGACGATCGATGGCCGCTCCCATAGCGTCGCCTCACCGACAAGGCACTGCCCACGGACATTCGAGCGGCCGGCGCAATCCCCCTGCTCTTCGGCCCGTCCACCGAACGCCTCTGCCACCTGACGCCCGAGCACCTTGAGCTCGGCGACAAGCACACCCACCTCGTCCTTGGCGCCACCCCGTCCTGCTCCAGCACCTGACGAAGACCCTTCACCCAGGCGTCCTGAACGACCGCTTCTACCAGCCCTCCACCGCTCTGTGCGCGAAGCGGGCCCAGCACACGGGCCGACCCCTGCCGCTGCTGGCCATGTGCCTGACCTGTCCCAATGGCCGCCGCTCCAGCGTCCACCTGCCCCGTCTGACCACCGCCCGCGCCCGGGCCCAGCGCCCGCTCGACGCCCCGGCGGGGCTGTCCCGCCTCCAGTCCGCCGCGCTGACCACCCACATCGCCGAGCTCGACCACGCCATCGCGGAACTCCGCACCCCACCGGAAGCCCCGACGTATGAATGACCCCGCCGCGCTGCGGCTGCGGCAGGCCCTGGAACACGCCGGCGTGCCTGCACGGCCGGGCGTCGACCAGGCAATCGTGCATGCCTTCGAGCGGATCACGTCCGGAAGTCCCGAGCGCACCAGCGGCGGTTCTACCGTCACCGCCCTGTGCATTGAGGCTGGCATTTCTCGTGCCACCTACTACCGCTCGCCCGTGGCCAAGGCCATCACCGGCCTTCTGCAGGCACCGGACACGCCTCGCTCGCAGGACGACACCCTCACCACCGAGATCACCCGTCTCAAGCGAGCCGACCGTGCCCTACGTTCCCAGCATGCGGCCGAGCAGCGGGAGATGCGCGCCACCATTGCCGCCTACGTCACCGCACCCAGGCCCTCAGCCTGCGCAACGCCGAACTCGAAGCGGAAAATGCCGCCCTACGCGAGCACCTCGGCCAGGCCGATGGCTCGTTCACGTCGATCTGGTGACAAACCGTCGGTGCAGTGGCCGGCCTCAGTCGGAGCTGGTTGGTGGGGCGAAGAGGTAGCGGTCCATCATGAGTGCCGCGTCGGCAAGAGTCTCCGTGTCCCCCATGGGGTCGTCGCGGAAGGCGAGGTCGAGGAGGTTGCTTCCGACCTCGACCGCGAGCCGACACCGTCGACGTGATTCGTCAGTGTCCGGCATCGCATACCCACGGACGAGGGCCCGGTGAACCCGGTCAGCGATCTCCCGATCGGCCTGCTGGGTGTCGGCTCGCAATGACGCGATGCGCGGTCCGTTGTACCAGATCCAACGGTAGCCGGGCTCTTTGCGGAAGCGGTCGGCGTAGGCGATGATCAGCTTTTCCAGCAGGTCCTGCGAGCGTTCAGGCAGCGGCTCGGTTGTGACGTGCTCGGCGATCTGCACATCCAGCCGAAGCCAACTGCGCACCAGCGAGGCGACGATCGCCTCTTTGTCAGCGAAGTACCGGTACAGCACGCCGACCGACACTCCGGCCTCGGCCGCGATCAGCTTGGTGCCCAGATCGTCGTAGGAGGTCGTCTCCAGCAGAGAAGCTGTCACCTCGACAATGCGGGCGACCTTCTCTCGACTGCGTTGCTGCTGCGGCTCGCGCATCTCGGCCATCGAACTCCTTGACACCTTCCCAAAACTCGAACCAGAGTCTAGTTCATGTTTTTATCCAGGGGCAGCACGCGCACCAAGCTCGGGCCGGATTTCCAGCGCGTCTGGGCCTCGGTGATCGTCTCCAGCCTCGGCGACGGGATGCGCTTCGTCGCTCTGCCGCTGCTTGCGGCTCAGCTCACCTCCGATCCTCGCCAGGTCACCTTCGTCTATGTGGCCGAACAACTGCCCCTGCTGCTGTTCGGCCTCCTCTCGGGCGCCATAGCGGACCGCTTCGACCGCCGCCGCATCCTGTGGGTGGTCGACGCTGTCCGGGCCGTGGTCGTCGGGGTGCTCGCCGTCGCGGTGGCAGTGCACGCGATGACGGTGCTTCTGCTGGCCGGCATCGGTTTCCTTCTCGGGCTTGGACAGACCCTCTACAACGGAGCATGGTCGGGCATCGTGCCGACGCTGGTTGCCTCCCCGGAACTGACGCGCGCCAACGCCCGTCTGCAGTCCGGTTCGCTCATCACCGACACCCTCCTCGGCACCCCGCTGGGCGCGTTGCTCTTCGGCGTCTGCGCCACGCTTCCCTTCGCCGTCGATGCGGTGTCGTTCGCGGCCGCTGCCGTACTGGCCCTGATGCTGAGCGGCGACTTCCGTCCACGGCCGCAAAGCACACAAACCCCTTGGAGGAGGTTGCTCGACGATACGACGCAGGGGGTGCGCTGGCTCTGGCAGCAGCCGTTGCTCCGTCGCCTCTGCCTGACGTCTGGGATCACGAACTTTGTAGGTGGAGGTCTCATCGCCATTCTGGTGCTCTACGCCCGGCAGACCCTGGGCCTGACCAGTCTCGGATTCGCCTTGTTGGTCGCCTCCTTCGCTGTCGGAGGCGTAGCGGGGGCGTTGGCGACCCCTCGCCTGAGCGCCCGCTACGGAACCCCTCGAGTTCTGCGGCTGACTGCTGCGGCCACGGCAGGCACCGCAATGGCTGCCGGCGCGGCCTCCTCGGGCCTCATCGCCGGCGCGTGCATCGCTGCATATGGAGCGGCGAACCTGGCATGGAATGTGACCGCAGTGTCCCTCCGCCAGGCACTCGTCCCTGCTCACCTACTGGGGCGCGTGGGCATGGCCTACCAGATGGTCATCGGCGGTGGAATCACGCTCGGCGCTGTTCTTGCGGGTCTTGAAGCCGATTCCTTCGGGCTTCGTGCCCCTTTCTACATCGGGGGCGCTCTGCTACTCGCCGCAAGCTTGATCAGCATGCGTCCCGCGAGCAACGACACTCCAACGCCACGTGGCTCAACGGGATCAAGGGTTCATACAGCCCGACGACGCACTGGAGATACAGAAGCGACTGAGCCGGAGCGTGACCGATGAGCCGCCTCGGGAGAGGTGTGCACCCTTGTCGGCCCAGTACAGCGCAACGGCCCATCCATGCGGATACCGCCAGGGGCGAATACGTACGTGGTACCAGCTCTCTACGGAGCCTGTCGCCCGGAGCTGGCCCCACGTCTGACATGAGACATCAACGGGCTTTGACAGGCCGACAGGTCACATATCGCCGTCCAGCGCGGACGTGTCAGGCAGCTGCGCGGCCCCGGCCACGGTTTCCGGAAAACGCCGGCCCCATTTCTGTGCCGCGCCTGGAGCGCAGCACCACCCGGCCCGTGTCGACGGAGACGGCTGCCCGGAGACGACGGCGGCGCAGGCGGTGGCGGCGGTCAACGCCCCGCCGAGTTGGCCCGCAAGCTGAACCTCGGGGCGTGGGCCGAGCGCCACGGCCTGGTCGGCGATGACGGCAAGCCGCTGCAGTTGATGGTGACGCGCATCAAGAAGACCGTCGAGGTGCGCACGGCGAAGCAGGTCGGAGGGCATCTGCCGTCCGCGCGGGTGACGAACACGGCGGACACCTCCTTCACCCACTACCTGCGCAAGGACTCGTTCGTCGCCGAGTGGGCGGCCGACGTGCTCACGGAGGCGATCACCGACGCGGAGGAGAACGCTCGCGCAGTCATCGTCCGCCTCGGTGGCGGATCGGCTGCTGCCGTGCCGGATCAGCTGCGCGAGCAGGCGCGCGGAGGCGAGCTCGACACGCTGGCCTGTGCGTGCACGAAAATCGACCTCAGGCCGTCCAAGCAGCCGCGGCGGCCTGGCTATCAGAAGGAGGTACAGAGAAGTGTCACCTGATGACCACCGGGTGACTGCTGTCCGCTCGGCGATTAATCGGAGTCCAGGGAATGCTTGGAGAGTGTCAGCGCGAGCGATCAGCCGCCGACACACCGCGCGAAACACCCGAACCGCACCGGAAGGAATCTCACGCCATGACCGCGACCGCGCCCGAGGCTCAGACTGCACCAGGGGTGCGGTCCTGGTGGGGAATCCCGTTCGCCACCGCCGAGCGATACCGCCGCCCCGTGGTCGCGGATTTCGATCCGGACCGCCCCTATGACCGCAAGGGCGTCGTCTCTGTCCAGCCCGACAGCGGCGACTGGCTCGAAGCGGACAGCGGGATGGGCGAGGACTGCCTGAACCTGAACGTGTGGGCTCCCGGGCAGCCGACCGGGAAGGCGCTTCCGGTGGCCGTGTACATCCATGGCGGCGGATTCGAGTTCGGCGCGAACACGCAGATCACCTCGAACGCCGCCGGTCTCGCCGCGACGGGGCGCGTGGTGAGCGTGTCGGTCAACTACCGGCTCGGCGCACTGGGCGCGCTCTCGCTGTCGCAGTACGGCGGGCGGCTCGCCGAGGCCAGCAACCTCGGCCTGCAGGACGTCATCGCCGCGCTTGCCTGGGTCAAGCAGAACATCGCCTCCTTCGGTGGCGACCCCGACGACGTCACCGTCTTCGGCCACAGCGCCGGCGCCTACTCCACCCTCGGGCTGCTCGGGACCTCCTCGGCGGACGGGCTGTACCGGCGACTGGCCGGATTCTCCGGCGCGCCCTCGCGTCTCGTCCCGGCCTGGTGGGCCGAGGAGCTCGCGGAGCGGTTCGTCACCGAACTCGGTGTCGCGGGCAACCCCGACAAGCTGATCGATCTCGACGCGGCCTCCCTGGTGGCCGCCCTGCGCAAGGTCTGTCCGACGGATCTCGGAGTCCGTGGCGGGATGGACAACCAGAGCCTCGGCGTCGTCCTGGACGCCGAACAGCCCGGCGGGGTGCTGCACGCCCACCCCCTGGACGTCCTGGCCTCGGGCTCGCACCGGGACATCGACGTCCTCCTGAGCACGGCCAGTGACGAGATGGGCTGGTGGGTGGCGAACGACCTCGACCGGTTCGACCCGCACACCGTCGACCGCATCGTCGACGAAGTCGCCGGGTGGCGCATTCCCCGCTCCCGCGCCAAGAAGATTGTCGACGCCTACGACCAGGGCGGCCGCACCCCTGCCGAGGTCCGCGCCGCACTCCTGTCGGACTACATCTTCGGGCTCCCCGCCGCCCGCGGCGCCCTGGCCCACGCCGCCGCCGGCGGCAACGCCCACCTCCTGATGATCGGGCCGGCCGAGGGCGCACCCGCCGTACACGGCACCGAGATGTACGCCCTGGTCGGCCAGGAAAAGCCGGGCCGCAGCCCCGAACAGGCCGAGCGTGACACGCGTATCCGCGACATCGTGCTCAACTTCGCCACCGGCGAGCAGGCCCGCATGTGGCCCGCCGTCACGGACCGGCTCACCTCGGGAAGTGTCGGCAACCCTCCCTACGAGCCCAGCGCCCGCTACCAGGCGGTCCTCGACCTGTTCGGGAACATCGCCCGCCCCTGACGGCCGTCGGACCATACGGAACAGCGCAGGGCCACCACGGGCTGTGGCTGATCACCTGGGTTCCTGCGCCTGGAGCCTCGGCTGGACCTTCCCACGGGGCGAGCACAGTAAGGAGCTCGGTATGAGCCAACCGACAGCAGCCGGCGACGCCGCACCGGCGACGATGCGGGCCGTCGTCGTCACCCGGCCCGGCGGCCTCGACGCACTGGAGATCAAGGATGTGCCGGTGCCCGTACGCAAGGCCGGCTGGGTGCGGATCAGGGTGAAGGCGTTCGGCGTCAACGAGTCCGAGGTCACCACCCGCAGGGGCGAGTCGGACTCGGTGGTCACCTACCCGCGTGTGCCCGGCATCGAGGGCGTCGGCGTGATCGATGACGTCGACGAGGACAGCGAGCTGCGGCCGGGACAGCAGGTGGCCACGATGATGGGCGGCATGGGCCGCTCGTACGACGGCGCGTACGCGCAGTACGTGACCGTCCCCGCGGCGCAGGTCATCCCGTTTGAGACCGGCCTGCCGTGGGAGGTCGTCGGTGCGCTGCCGGAGATGTTCCAGACCGCCTACGGATCGCTGACCACCGGCCTGGACCTCAAGGCCGGGCAGACGCTGCTGATCCGCGGCGGCACCTCCGCGGTCGGGCTGAGCGCGGCCACGATCGCGAAGGACCTCGGAGCCATCGTGCTGTCCACCACCCGCAGCCCGGAGAGGGCCGGGGGACTGCGGGCCGCGGGCGTCGACCATCCCCTCGTCGACAGCGGCACGATCGCCGACCAGGTGAGCGAGCTGATGCCGGAGGGTGTCGACGCCGTACTGGAGTTGGTGGGCTGCTCGGTCCTCGCCGACACCCTCCGCACCGTCCGCCGGCACGGCACGGTCTGCTTCACCGGAGCCCTGGCGGGCCAGTGGACGATCCCCGATTTCACCCCGTTCATGATCCCCAACGGGGTGCGGCTGACGTCCTACGGCGGTCAGGCCGCCGACCTCCCGGCCGACGTCTTCGCCCGCCAGCTCCAGGCCATCGCCGCAGGGAGCCTCAAAGTCCCGGTCGCGAAGGTCTACCACGGCCTGGAACAGGTCCGTGACGCCCAGGCCGACGTCGAGTCCGGCACCACGCCGGGCAAGCACGTCGTCGTCCTGGGGGGCTGAGACGTGGGCAACCGAGAAACGACAACCGACCACCCACGATGCGCGACGGTCGACAACGGCCGGCCGCAGCATCCGTAAGAGGAACAGAACCCCATATGAGAATCCGACTGACCGCCGGAGAAACCGTCCTCAACGCAACCCTCGACGACAACGCGACGGCACGCGACTTCGCCTCACTGCTTCCGCTGACGCTGCAGATGAACGACCTGCTCAAGCGCGAGAAGTACGGTCACCTGCCCCGGTCTCTCACCGCAGGAGGCGAGTCGCGGTCCAGCTACGAGATCGGCGACATCATCTACTGGTCACCCGGTCCCGACATCGCCATCTTCTATGACCACGACGGCCAGTCCATCCCCGACCCCGGCATCATCGTCCTCGGCGAAATCGGCTCGGGGGCCGATGCCTTCACGCAGTACGACGGCACGGTCGACGTCACCATCGAGGCCGTCGACTGAGACCCAGCCGGAAACCACCGAGATCGTGAACCAATGAGAGGAGGGGGGACGGTCGTGGCCTCGCAGGCCGCGAAGGCGGCCGGGGTGAGACCGGTGCGGTCGCGGAAGAAGCGGCCGAAGTTCGCGGGGTCGGTGAAGCCGAGGTGGACGGCCACAGCCCGGGCATCCCACCGGGCACCTGCCAGCAGGCGCCGGGCTTCCAGCAGGCGCCGCTCGTCGATGACTTCACGTACCCCCTTGCCGGTGGCGTCCCGGGCGGCACGGCTCAGGGTGAGGACCGCACAGCCGGGCAAAGCGGCGTAATCCGCGGCTTGGTGCAGCTCGCGAAAGCGGCCTGCCTGCTCGGCCCGGAGTGTCGCTTGCCCACCATCACGTGTCCGCAGGCTACCGCCCTTCGAGTCGGCTTCGACGGAAGGATGGGACGTGCCACCGCGCCCGCGAGGCGCGCCCTCCGCCTCCTTCGATGCCACAGTCCGTCACCACCTGAGAAGGCTCACCACCCATGAACGGATCGACCCTGCACAAGACCGCCGCCGACTGCGCGGAGGAACTCCCCGGAGCCCAGCTGGAGCACCCCTTCGGCCCCGACTGGGAGGTCTACAAGGTACGCGGCAAGGTGTTCATGCTGTTGACGGAAGTCCCGGGCCGTCCCGTCGTGATCCTCAAGGCGGACCCCGGCGAGGCCCACGCCCTGCGGGAGCAGTACAGCCACATCACCCCCGGCTACCACATGAACAAGAAGCACTGGATCACCCTGGAGAGCGGAGAAGGCGTCGACAAGGAGCTCGTCAGGGAGCTCGTCACCGACTCGTACCGGCTCGTCGTCGCCCATCTGCCCAGGGCCGAGCGGCCTGTCGACCCGCACACCTACGGCACCGGCACGCGGGCGGCCCGGTGAGCGCGGCCGGTGACCGGCTTCAGGACACCGCCCGCCAGGCGGCCCTGGCCCTCCCCGACGTCAGCCACGGCTACCCCTTCACCCCGGGACTCGACGTGTACAAGGTCGCGGGCAAGGTGTTCCTGATCGTCACCGACGACCCGGACGATCAGATCATCACGGTCAAGTGCGAGCCGGAACACGCCCGCGCTCACGTACGCGGCTACGCCTCGATCACACCGGGCCGCTATCTCGACAAACGCCACTGGATCTCGCTCGGGCCTGGATCCGGCATCACCGAGCGGCTGGTCACCGACGCGGTCGAGGATTCCTACGACCTGGTTGCCGAGCGGCTGCCACGAAGCGACCGCCCCGGTGCCCGATGAGCGCCGCGAGCTTCCCCGCGAACGGCGAGCCCTCGCTCGTCAGCATCCCGTGCAAGGGCTCGCCCGCCCCGTCCGCACACGCCCGCCTGCGACCCGGGAGACCGATGGAACCGGCCGTAGTGATCCTGCCGCTCTTCGACGAGGAGCCCTCCCGGCCAGTCGCCGACCGCCTGCGCCCCACAAAGCTGGAAGACGTCGTCGGGCAGGACCACCTCCTGGCCACGGACGCCGCTGCCGGGCCCGCACGGTCGCCCGGCAGCGCCTCAGCTCCATCATCCTGCGGGAACGCCCGGCCTCGGGAAGACCACCATCGCCCGGCTCCTCGCGGACGGCAGCGACATGGCCTTCGAGCCGGTGTCGGTCACCTTCTCCGTCGTGGCCGAACCGCTCCAGGCCACCGATGGTAAGTGGATCGACTTGCCTTATGGGTGGTGCGGGAGTTACCTTCAAGTGGTGAGTCCATCGACTTACCTTACGCCTCGGCAAGGAACAATGAACATGAATCGTCTTGCGGGCAAGCGCGCCCTCATCACCGGCGGCACGAGTGGGATCGGTCTGGAGACCGCGCAGCGTTTTGTCGCGGAGGGGGCCGACGTGCTGGTCACAGGCGTAACCCCGGCCAGCATCGACAAGGCGCGGCAGATCCTCGGGGACAAGGTGCCGGTGGTGCAGGCAGATGCGCGCGATCTCGATGCGCAGCGCGGCCTGGCGGAGCGGGTGCGTGAGCACTTCGGGAAGCTGGACGTGGCATTCCTGAACGCCGGCGTCTCGGACTGGCGGCCGTTCGAGGACCACACGGAGGACAGCTTCGACCGGCTCTTCGACATCAACGTCAAGAGCGTCTTCTTTCTCACGCAGGCCCTGGTGCCCGTGCTGGCCAACCCGTCCTCGGTCATCCTCAACGCGTCCAACAGTGCGCACGGCGGCTACGGGCAGTCGAACGCCTACGCCGCGACGAAGGCGGCTGTCGGTTCCCTGATGCGGTCGTGGAACGCGGACCTGCTCAGGTCGCACGGCATCCGGTTCAACGCGGTCAGTCCCGGCCCGGTGGACACCCCGCTGTACTCGAAGCTCGGTATCGAGGATCCCGCGCAGCAGACGGCGGTTCTGGAGGCGATCAGCTCCGGCATCCCGCTGGGGCGCATGGGTCTGCCCGAGGAGGTCGCGGAAGCCGTCGTGTACCTGGCCTCCGATGCCTCCGCCTTCGCTGTGGGCCAGGACCTTATCCTGGACGGTGGCCAGACCGTTCTCTGACAGCGAGGATGCGGCTGGGAGACGGGCGAGGGGCGTGGGTAGGTATGTCGGTGGCGGACCGTGACCGAGCGGAAACCGGTGGCGATACGTGCCAGGCCGGGTACCACGCGCAGATCAAAGCGGAGAACCGCGCGCGCATCATCCGCGCCGCCCGCGACCTCTTCCTCGCCCGGGGATACGACAAGACCTCCCTGGCCCAGATCGCCAGGGAGGCGCGCGTCTCCACCGGTACCCTCTTCAAGCGGTACCCGTCCAAGGCCGCGCTGTTCGCGGCCGTCACCTCCGAGCAGTGGCAGCTGGACGTGCAGTACGCCGATCCGCCCCCGCCGGGCGATCCCCGGTACGGTCTGGACCACATCGGCCGCGACTACGCCTGCCTGGTCTCGCGGCCCGGCACGGCGGCGCTGTGCCGCCTCATCATCACCGAACTTCCCCAGATGCCGGAACTCGCCGACATCGTCGGCACCGGCTTCGCCATCGACCGCGGACCCTTCTTCGACCGGCTCCGTGACTACCTGGACGCCGAAGCCCAGGCCGGCACACTCGACTTCCGTTCGGCCGACGGACAGACACAGCCGGCATCCGCAGTGGCCGAACAGTTCCTCGGCATGATCTGCGGCCAGCTCCTCTGGCCCCAGCTCGTACGGACCGACTTCGTCCCGCCCGACCCCACCGACACCACGATCGTGGACGAAGCCGTCGCCCTCATGCTCACCCGCTATCGAAAGATCTGAACCAATACCGGGAATCAGGCCGCGACGAGCTCCTGCTCGCGGTCCGGCGTCTTGACCTTGGGCTTCTTGTTCGGCAGCGAGAGCCGGAAGACCTTGTGCCACGCGGAGAACACCTGCTTGGGCAGCGGCCCGGTGACGTACTCCAGCTCGTACTTTTCGAACAGCGCGCGCACCTTCACCGCGACCTCGGCGTACCGGTTGCTCGGCAGGTCCGGGAACAGGTGGTGCTCGATCTGGTGCGACAGGTTGCCGGTCATGAAGTGCATGGCCCTGCTGCCGCTGATGTTCGCCGAGCCCATCATCTGGCGCAGGTACCACTGGCCGCGCGTCTCGCCCTTGATCGACCGGCGCTCGAAGACCTGCACGCCCTCGGGGAAGTGCCCGCACATGATCACCGAGTGGGTCCAGATGTTGCGGACCAGGTTCGCGGTGAACGTGGCGGCGAGCGTGGGGAGGAACGACGGGCCCGACAGCAGCGGGTGGATCACGTAGTCCTTGAGCACCTGCTTGCGGATCTTGCGGCCCACGGCCTTGGCCTGCGCGCGGAACTCCGGGTTCTTGCGGCGGCGCTTGTGCAGGTTCTTGCCGAGCTCCAGGTCGTACGCTGCGATGCCGTACTCGAAGAAGCAGGCGTTGATGAAGTTCCACAGCGGCTGGCCGAGGTGGAACGGGTGCCACTTCTGGTCCTCGTCGACGCGCATGATGCCGTAGCCGAGGTCGTTGTCCTTGCCGATCACGTTGGTGAACGTGTGGTGCAGCTCGTTATGCGAGTGCTTCCACTGCTCGGACGGCGAGACGTGATCCCACTCCCAGGTGGTGGAGTGGATCTTCGGGTCCCGCATCCAGTCCCACTGGCCGTGCAGGATGTTGTGGCCGATCTCCATGTTGTCCATGATCTTCGCCACGGACAGCCCGGCGGTGCCGAGCAGCCACGCGGGCGGGAAGATCGAGAACAGCAGCACGCCCCTGCTGACCAGCTCGAGCTTGCGCTGCGCCGAGATGACCTTACGGATGTAGGCGGCGTCTTTCTCGCCGCGGCCCGCGATAACCTCGTCGCGGATCGCGTCCAGCTCGCGGCCTAGCTCCTCGATCTGCTCCGCGGTCAGGTGGGCGGTGGGGTCGATGGCGGTCAAGGTGCTCCTACCGTTCGATGTCGCAGGGGCCCGCCGCGGCGGACACGCAGGTCTGGATGAGGACGCCCGGCTCGGCCTCGGTGATCTCGCCGGTGCGCAGGTCGCGGACGGCGCCCGCCTTGAGCGGCGTGACGCAGCCGAAGCAGATGCCCATGCGGCACCCGGAGGGCATGAGCACGCCGGCCTCCTCGCCGACGTCCAGCAACGGCGTGGCGCCGTCCGCGTCGACGGTCCTGCCGGTGGCGCTGAACGTGACCTCGCCGCCGTCGCCGGCGACGACGATGCTGGGGCGGAAGCGTTCGGTGTGCAGGCGCTCTTGTACGGCGTGCTCGGTCCAGTGCTCTTCGGCGGCGTCGAGCAGGCCCGCGGGCCCGCAAGCCCAGGTCTCGCGCTCGGCCCAGTCGGGCACGAGTTCGTCGAGACGGGCGATGTCGAGCATGCCGTCTGTGTCGGTGTGCACCTCGATGAGCCGCAGCTTCTTGTCCGCGACCAGGTCGTGCAGTTCGTTGCGGAAGATCACGTCCTGCGGCTGTGGCGCGCAGTGGACCATGACGACGTCGTCGAACTCGATGTCGCGCAGCATGCCCATCACGGGCGTGATGCCGCTGCCGGCCGTCAGGTAGAGCACCTTGGCGGGCTTGGCCTGCGGCAGCACGAAGTCACCGGTCGGCTGGTCGAGCTGGATCAGCGTGCCCGGTTTCGCCCTGCGGACCAGGTGGTTGCTGACCTTGCCGTCCGGGATCGCCTTCACGGTGATCGTGACGCGGCCGTCCCGGCGGTTTGTCGGCGAGGTGATGGAGTAGGCACGCCACAGGCGCACCCCGTCGACGTCGACCCCGATCCGCACGTACTGACCGGCTGTGTGGCCGCGCCAGCCCCGTCCCGGCCTGATCACGACAGTCGCGGCGTCACCCGTCTCGGGGTGCACGGCCTCGATGCGCCCACGCAGGTCGGCGCCCGCACGCAGCGGGCTGACCAGGTCGAGGTAGTCCGACGGCAGCAGCGGCGTCGTGACCATCTCCAGCAGTTTCCACGCCCTGCTGCGGAGGGCTGTACTCGTCATGACTCCAGCTTGCTGTGCCTCAAGGCGTAAAGTCCTGACCGCAGGACGTAAATCTGGTCGGCTGAATTGTTCGCAGGGAACAAAACGTGAACCATGCAATCCGGAGGGCCAGCGAACTGGCCCTGGATGAGACGACGGTCACCGCACTTCGGGCCGCGCTGAAGGGCACCGCCGACGAGGTCGTCCAGGCGATCATCGACGAGGTCCCTCCCTACGCCAACGCCCTTTCGGGCCACATGGGCGCCACCATCCGCCGAGCCGTCCGCACCGCCCTGGGGCACTACCTGGACCTCGCGAGCGGGAACGCCACAGGCGGCGACGCCGGTGACGCGGCCTACGAGCTGGGCCGCGGCGAGGTGCGCGACGGCCGTTCGATGGACGCCCTGCTCGGCGCCTACCGCGTCGGCGCCCGCGTGGCCTGGCGATGCCTGGCAGCGGGTGCCGTACCCGCAGGTCTGCCCGCCGCCGAGGTCGCCAAGTTCGCCGAGCTGACCTTCGCCTACATCGACGAGCTCTCCGCCGCGAGCGCCGCGGGCCACGCCGACGAGCTGGCCGCCCGGGGCAGGGCCCACGAGCGCCACCTGGAACACCTGGCCCGCGACCTCCTCGCCGGCGCGAGCCCGGACGTGCTGCTGGCCTCTGTTCAACGGGCCGGGTGGCAGCCTCCGGTTTCGCTGACCGTGGTCCTGCTGCCCGCCGACCAGGCCCGGCCTGCCTACCGCGCGCTCGACCCGAGCACCCTCGTCCTCGACGATCTGCCGGACGCCACCGGTGTGCTGCTCGTCCCCGATGCCGACCGATCACATCTCTTGCGGCAGCTGACCGACCGCACCGCCGTGGTCGGCCCGGCCCGGCCATGGACTCGTGCGTCCGCCTCGTACGCACGAGCCGTACGCGCGCGCTCCCTCTCCTCTGATATTCGCGACACCGAGGACCACCTGCCCGAGCTGGTGCTGAGCGCCGACGTGGACGCGTTCGCAGACCTGCGTGCCCGAGCCCTCGCACCGTTGCGGACCTTGCCTGTCGCGACCGCACGGCGGCTGGAGGAGACGTTGCGGGCGTGGCTGCTGCACCAGGGCAGGCGGGACGAGGTGGCGGCGGCGTTGTTCGTCCATCCCCAGACAGTCCGGTACCGGATGTCGCAGCTGCGGGAACTGTTTCCGGATCTCGCATCGCCACACCGGGTCCTTGAACTGACGCTGGCGGTCGGTCTTCGGGTCAGCTGACGCGTACTTCGACCGCGCACGACCGCGTCCGCGAGCGGTCCAGGAATCGTGCCTCGTTCTCGGTGCCATCAGCTGGCTCATGCGGCCCGGGGAAGAGCGGTATCAGCGGCTGAGACCGGGGGTTGATGTGAGGACCGGACAAGGCCTCGGGAAGCCCGTCGGGAGCGCTGTCTCTGAGAAGCACGGTGGCGGATACGGCTCGACTGGATCCGGTGGACGATGCGCACCGGCCCGCTCGTCGACGCGCTCATCGAGCATCTGGTCGGTGAGCTGGGCCGCTATGCCCTGGAAAACGGCTTTCATGTCGTCGTGAAGGGCGCTGTCCTGGCACGAGCTGACCCATGGGCACGCGGCGGGCTGAAACTGGGTGACCGGCGGGCGGCCAGGCCGGGTCACCAGGGGCGGGGGCCGGGCCGCTCGCGCCGGGGACCACCGTGGTTCTGCGACGGCCCCATGCCTCCCTTCCGACAGGTCAACCGGACGACCGACCGGGCCGGCCTGGCACACCGCGCGAGGGATGATGGGGATGGAATGACGGAACGTGAGATCAGGAGCTTCCATGGCGAAGCGGGTTCACCAGCCCCGTGAGGACGCGGAGTTCAATTTCATCCTCGGGATGAGCGGAGTCCCGGTCCTCGCATACTTCACCGGGACATGGCCCAAGGCAATCGAGCCCTGCCGTGCGATGGACCTCGTCATGGGTGACATCGCAGACGACTACACGGGCCGCCTGACGGCCGTCCGCACCGACATCACGCGTTGTCCGGCCGCGACCGAGCGATACGGGATCACCGGAGCGCCGTCCTACGTCCTGCTGAAGGAAGGAGAGGCGGTGGCGCACGGCACGGGGCCCATGACCATCGCCGAGGTACGGAAGTTCCTGGACGGCCACCTCTGAGCGGCCGCTGCGGCACGTGGCCGCGACGCCCGTCACCTCTCGTCTAGGGGAGCTGCGCCGCCTGAGACACCTTGGGGCTGAGACACCCCCCAGGTCACATAACGCAGTCGATCGCGGTCGCGTCCGGCAGCCGCCCGGCTGCGGCCACGACCTCGGGGAAGGCCGGCCCCATGTCGGCACCCCGGCGTGAGCGCAGCACCACGGTGCCAGCCTCGACGGACAACGCCCCCTGGCAGGCAGTCCAACACTGCCCCATGCAGGCGCCTTGGCGGGAGCAGAGAGGCCGAGCTCGCGTTGGACAACGGACAACACAAAACCCTGTCGGCGATTTGGGCTCGCCCGCCCAGCCCGGCCGCATATCAGGTTCGGGCACGGGTCTGGCCAGCATCGGCTCCGGCAGCGACCACGTCACACCGGAACCTTCCACCAAGGACGCCGATGCTGTCCTGCCTGCTAGGTCCACCGTATCCGCCATGGCCAGTCGCAGGGCCTGGTAGGTGACCAGCAGCGCGAAGACTTCCTGGGTGATGCCGGCAGGGGTCCGGGCACGAAGGACCCGGCGCCCGGAAGGGTGGACTTGATGTCCAACAGGACGATCATGCCCTCGCGCAGGCTGCGGAACAGGGGGCAACGAAGAGGCCGGTGTCGCTGCCGAGGGATCGGCGGCCGTGTGATCGTCCACGGGCAATCGCGGCGTGCTTACGGCAGCCGAGGGCGGGGAAGTGATGATCTCCATGACGAGCGTGATGCAGAACTACGGTCTCCTGTGGACCGACCCGGACGGCACCCCGCAGGCGTCGGCCGGCAGGTACGACAAGCGGTCCGCGAAGCATCGCCGCACCGAACTGAAAGCCGTGGGCTGCACCCGTGTCGAGATCGTGCCGGTCAGGCCTGGCGAAGTTCCCGAGCCGGTTTCCTGAGCGAAGCGGACGAGGCAGAGCACTCCAGGCGTGAGGGTGTCTGTCCGAGCAGGCGTATCCCGTCCCAGCAGCACCTGAGGGCCGCGCAGTGCGTCGACCAGCCACTGACAATCCCTCAGTCGAACAGACCGAGGTCTGCCAGTAGCCGCGCTGCGTATCCAGCAGCGAGTCCCGCCTGCCGCGCGTATCGCTGCGCCATACCCCCAGCCGGACCTCGGGCCCGTCGGGCAGTACCTCGACGTGGGACCGGCTGTTGGGTCCTGCGGATTGGGTGCGTGCCTTGTATTGCGCGAGGGTCGCGACGCCTCGTTCGAAGGCCCCTGCGGGCGTCGTGGACGGCTTCACGTGTGTCTCCTGCTCCGGGGGCAGGGGCACGATGCCAAGTTGCTCCAGACGTTCGCGCCGTCCGTCTGTCAGGGTCTGCCAGACGTCCGGCTTGGGCTGTCGGGCCAGCCATTTCTCTTCCGAAGTACAGCTTTGTCAGGTAGCGGTGGTGGTGATCAGGTTGTGTCATCTGCGCTGTGCATGGTTCATGTTCAGTGATCGTTGGAATGCGGTGGCATCTGGACGCCCGCACCGTGATTCTGGCGTGGGTCACCGCCGACACCTGGTCCGGTTTGCCTCGACGCCCCGTTCCCCGTCACCGGCTACCGCTCCACCCTCACCGTCCACGAGGTGCCCTGCGAGCCGGAGACGTCCCGGGTCGAATGGTCCGGCGTCGTCACCCCGGCCGGCGTCGGCGACGAGGAGACCGTGGCCCTCTCCCACGGCATCGACGCCGACGGCCTTGACGCGCTCGTGCGCACGGTCACCGATGCCTGACCGCATCGCCTCGCACGCCGGGCACCGAAAGGACCGTGGGGAAAGTCAGTGACATCCCTCACGTGCCCGGTCCCCATCAACGTGCCGCGATAGTACGTGGCGTGTGGCTGATATAGGCGGATCTAGCATATGGAAGCAGGCATACGCGGCACCTCGGCCGGGGTCACCGGACCGGGCCACCGGCCTCGAGCCGTCGGACCGCCTCTGCCGTCCTTCTGACGGAGTGTGAGGCGCCGTAGGCGTCCGGCGCGGCGGCCCGGCACAATCCCGGGCCGGATTCAAGGGCGCCCTCGCCTACTAGGCGAGGTAGTGGAAGGCCCCGTTGCCGTGCCCTCACGCGGCTTTTAACAATGACGGCCCCGCAAGGCGTCCCCGCAGGTCAAGCGCAGTGTCTGTGCGAAAACGAGCCCGCCGGAGGCGCAAGGACAGTCGACCGAACGAGGTCCGCATGAGGAACACCCGGAAGCACCGCAGGAAGACGCGCCGCCGGCCCATAGCCGTCGCCGTCCTGGCGATGAGCGCGGTGGCGGTGCCGTCGGCCGCCATGGCGTGCATGGGCGACGGAGGAGCCGAGGCCATCACCGCCACGTCCAGCGGTCCCTGGACGGACGGGGGGAAGGCGTCCTGGAACGGACACCGGACGGACGGGAGGAAGACGTCCTGGGACGGGCACCGGGGGCGGGACATCCGGAAGCCCGCGGCGACGGCTTCGCCCCCGGCCGCGCCGACGACCTCTCCCGGGACTGCGGCGCCTGCCCCGGAGAAGCCCAAGGCGCCCGTCTCGAAGACGACCACCCCGCCCGCTCCGACGAGGACCACCGCCGCGCCGAAGCCGCCCGCCACCACGGCCCCCACCGCCACCACGGCCCCCGCCGCCGGCACGGCGACCCCCGCCGTCGCCCGCGTGGTCGCCCTGGTCAACAGCGAGCGCGCCAAGGTCGGTTGCTCCCCGGTCACCCTGAACGCGAAGCTCTCGCAGGCCGCCCAGGCCCACAGCGCGGACATGGCGAGCCACAACACCATGTCGCACACCGGTTCCGACGGGTCCGACCCGGGACAGCGGATCACGCGCGCGGGCTACCTCTGGAGCACCTACGGCGAGAACGTCGCGTACGGGTACTCCACGCCCGAGCAGGTCATGGCGGGCTGGATGGCCAGCGCCGGTCACAAGCGCAACATCCTGGACTGCGGCTTCAAGGAGATCGGTGTGGGGGTGGCGCAGCCCGGCAACTACTGGACGCAGGACTTCGGCACGGTCCGCTGACGCTCACGGGGCCGACGCCCGTCGCGGCCCGCCGACCATCACGCCGGCCGCGGCCGCTCCGGAGCGAGC
>NZ_JBHWUU010000119.1:0-21812 GCF_042737375.1 Streptomyces sp. NPDC060000 | reverse complement strand
CCACGATGAAGAAGGCCGGCCCCACGCCATGGCGTGGGGCCGGCCTTCCGCGTGCGCGTCCCGCTACCCCTCGCGCGGGTCTCGGCCGGTCTTTCTGATCAACGCCAGGTACATGGCGTCGGTCCCGTGCAGATGCGGCCACAGCTGGACGTCGGGCCCGTCCCCCAGCGCCGGTACGCCCGGCAGCAGCGGCCGCGCGTCGATCAGCTCGGCCCCGGGGTACTGCTTGAGAACGTCGGAGACCACGACCCGGGTCTCGGCGAGGTGCGGCGAGCAGGTGGCGTACCCGACGACGCCCCCGACCCGGACGGACTCCAGCGCGGTCCGCAGCAGCCCGCGCTGGAGCGGCCCGAACCCGTCGAGGTCCTCCGGCCGGCGCCGCCAGCGGGCCTCGGGCCGCCGCCGCAGGGCGCCGAGGCCCGTGCACGGCACATCCATCAGCACCCGGTCGAACGAGCCGGGCCGCCACGGCGGCCGCGTCCCGTCGGCGGCGATGACCTGGTAGGGCCCGGGGTTGCCGGCGAGGGCCTTGGCGACCAGGCCCGCGCGGTGCGGCTGCTTCTCGGAGGCGAGCAGGGCGGCCCCCCGTTCGGCGGCGAGGGCGGCGAGCAGCGCGGCCTTGCCGCCGGGGCCGGCACACCCGTCCAGCCACTTGGTGTCGGACCCGTCGAGCGGCACGTTGGCCAGCGCGAGCGCCACGAGCTGGCTGCCCTCGTCCTGCACACCCGCACGTCCGTCCCGTACGGCGTCGATGGCCCCGGGCTCACCGCCCTCGGTGAGCCGCACGGCGTACGGCGACCAGTGCCCGGCGACCGCGGCCTCCTCCCGGAGCAGCTCTTCGGTGGTGGCGCGCCCGGGCCTGGCGACGAGCGTCACCTCGGGCCGCTCGTTGTCCGCCGCGAGCAGGTCCTCGATGCCGGCCCGCCCGCCGCCGAGAGAGTCCCACAGCGCGGAGACGACCCAGCGCGGGTGCGAGTGCACTACGGCGAGATGATCCTCGGGGTCGTCGTCGTAGGGCGGGGCGACCTTCTCGATCCACTCGTCGAGATCATGGGCCGCGACCTTGCGCAGCACGGCGTTGACGAACTTGGCGCGTCCGTCGCCGAGCACGACCCGGGCCAGGTCGACGGAGGCGGACACGGCCGCGTGGGTCGGGATGCGCGTCCCGAGCAGCTGGTGCACGCCGAGGCTCAGGACGTCGAGGACCGGCGGATCGACCTCACGCAGCGGGCGGTCGACACACGCGGAGATGACGGCGTCGTAGGTCCCCTGGCGGCGCAGGGTCCCGTAGACGAGCTCGGTGGCGAGGGCCGCGTCGCGACCGTCGAACTTGTCGGGGCCTTCCTTCTCACGCGCCTTGCGCAGCAGCGGAGGCAGCACGAGGTTGGCGTACGCGTCCCGCTCGTCCACGGCCCGCAGCGCCTCGAAGGCGAGGAGTCGGACGGGGTCCTTCTGGGGCCGCCGGTAGGGCTTGCCCGGCTTGCGGGAACGGTGGGGCTGGTCGCTCACGAAAAGGTGCTCCGGATTGCAGGATGGAAGGTGCGTCCAGCGTACGTCGGTGGGTACGCCGGGTGGGTATCGCGGGACGGGTGGGGCTCACGGGACGGGTGGGGCTCACGGGGCGGCGGGGCCGTCTGTATGCCGACCGGGTGGCTGTCGGCCGGGCCGCCCGTCGACCAGCTCGGCTCACAGACCGGACGGGCTCGCACGCCATGCGGCCTCGCAGACAGCGCGGGGCCGCAGACCGTGCGGGGCTACCGAACATGCGACGCCGCAGACCGTGCGGGGCTACCGAACATGCGACGCCGCAGACCGTGCGGGGCTTGCGAAGGACCGTTACGCCCCGACGCTCTCCCCGTCCCCGATCCGGACGCCCCGCGCCCAGTCGGCGGCGCGCATCGGCTTCTTGCCCTGCGCCTGCACCCACAGCAGCTCGACCGCGTACGAGCCCGTGCCGACGTGCACGCTGTTCTTGCCGACGAGCAGCGCGCCCGGGGCGAGATCGGTCCGCCCGGGAACGGGCTGGACCTGGATGAGCTTGAGCCGCTCCCCGCGGAAGGTGGTCCAGGCACCGGGGGCGGGGGTGCAGCCGCGCACGACGCGATCGACCCGCAGAGCCGGGGTGGCCCAGTCGACCTGGGCGTCCTCGACGGTGATCTTCGGCGCGAGGGTGATCCCCTCACCCGGCTGCGGTACGGCCTTCAGCGTGCCGTCCTCGATGCCGTCCATCGTCGCGGCCAGCAGCCCGCTGCCGGCGAAGGCCAGCCGGGTGAGCAGGTCCCCGCTGGTGTCGCTGGGACGGATCTCCTCGGTGACCGTCCCGTACACCGGCCCCGAGTCGAGTCCCTCCTCGATGAGGAAGGTGGAGGCACCGGTGATCTCGTCCCCCGCCATGATGGAGTGCTGCACGGGAGCGGCCCCGCGCCAGGCGGGCAGCAGCGAGAAGTGCAGGTTGACCCAGCCGCGGGCCGGGATGTCCAGCGCCACCCGGGGCAGCAGAGCCCCGTAGGCCACGACAGGGCAGCAGTCGGGCGCGATCTCCCGCAACCGCTCCAGGAACTCCGGATCCCGGGGCTTGGCGGGCCGCAGCACCTCGATGCCCGCTTCCTCGGCGCGCTGGGCGACGGGCGAGGCGACCAGCCTCCGTCCCCGGCCGGCCGGCGCGTCGGGCCGCGTGACGACGGCGGCCACCTCGTGCCGCCCGGAGGCGATCAGAGCGTCCAGAGCGGGAACGGCGACCTCGGGGGTACCGGCGAAGACGAGCTTCATGAGTGGGCGGGGCCTCTCGGGCGGGACGAACGACGGGCAACGCACAAGTTTATGACGCCGGCCGGGACAGCCGCCGACGCGGGAGGCACCACGGGAACGCCCCGCCCCCGGGGGGCGTACGCATATGCCCATACGCCCCCACACCGTGACCAGCGGAGCGAACCCGCGTTGGTCAAGAAAGAGTTGACCACACCTACTTCAACGCCGGTTCGAGAGGCTTGTTCATGGCCGACCATGCAACCCACGACGCCCAGGCCCGGGCCAGCCTGCACTTGCTGGTGCGGGACATCGAGCGCGTCCGCCGGCAGGTGGACGCACTGCGCACCCTCACCGCCCAGCTGGGCAACGTCTACCGCCCCCGCCGCTCCGGCCCGTCCACGGGCTTCGTCGTCTACGGACGCGCCCCCGCCCCCACGGTCCGCCTCGCCCAGGAACTGCGGGACAGCGTCGAGACCCTCGTCACCGCGGCGGTGGACTTCGACCGTTCGCTCGGCTTCTCGTGGGACGCGGTGGGCTCCGCGCTCGGCGTCACCAAGCAGGCCGTACACCGCCGCTACGGCGCCCGCCGCGCCGCCGCGCAGGCCGCCGCCTCCACCTCCACCGCCGAGGCGGAGCTGCCGACGGAGCCCACCACCGCCCGCACGCTCAGCGTGAACACGGGCATCCCGACGGTTCCCACGGTCCCCGCCGCCCGGTCGATGCCGACCCAGCCGACGGCCGGCAGCCCGGCCCTGCGCGAAGCCGGCGCCCCGACCCTGCGCGAAGCCGGCAGCCAGGCTCTGCGCGACGAGGCCCGGTCGACCGCCTTCCCCGGCCCGCGCAACGGCTGACGCACCGCACCCGACATCGTGCACCTCCCCACCCTGCCCTCTCGGCCCACGCCCGAGAGGGCAGCCGCATACCGGCCTCCCCGCATGCCGGCCCGTCGGCTTCCCTCTCCCCCGCACGGCGACCCGTCGGCTTTCCTCACCCCGGCATACCGGCCCCCGCCGACGCGCCTCCCCCGCACACCGGCCCCCGCCGACTTCCCTCACCCCGGCATGCCGGCCCCGCAGACTTCCCTCACCCTCACGCGGCGACCCTGTCGGCCTCTCTCGCCTCCGCACGGCGCCCCCGCCGACTTCCCTCACCCCACTCGGCGGCCCCGCCGACTTCCCTCACCCCGCTCGGCGACCCCGCCGGCCTCTCTCGCCTCCACACGGCGCCCCCGCCGACTCCCCTCACCCCCGCACACCGGCCCCCACCGGCCCCCACCGACTTCCCTCACCCCACTCGGCGACCCCGCCGGCCTCTCTCGCCTCCACACGCCCGCCCCGCCGACTCCCCTCACCCCCGCACACCGGCCCCCGCCAACTCCCCTCACCCCCGCACACCGGCCCCCCGGCTCGCCTCACGTTCCTCATCCGATGTCCGGCGGATCGATCCGCACCCGCACCGCCTCCTCACCGCCCCGGGCCATCCGGGCCGCCTGTGCCGTCTTGAGGGCGGCTGCCAGCGCGGCGCCCCTCCCCGGCGGCACCCGGATCAGCGCCCGCTCCCACTCCTCCCCGGGCGGCGGGGCCCCCGGCCGCCGGGGCCGCCCCACCGGGCCGGCCGGCACCGGAACCGGCCCCAGCAGTTCCGCCTCCCGCGGCAGTTCGACGGCCGCCAGGAACGTCGCCAGGGCCTCCGTCGTCCCCGACACCGCCGCCATCCGCGACACCGGCGGAAAGCCCAGCTCGGCCCGCTCGGCGAGCTCCCGCACCGCGTGCCCCACGGGATCCCAGCGCACCAGCGCCTGCACCGGCCGCAGGGTCGGCTCGGCCACGACGACCACGGTCCCCCCGTCCTCCGACGGCCGTACGAGTGCGGCGGCCGCGATCCAGCGGCGCAGCGCGTCCTCGCCGGCCCGCAGGTCGGGCCGGCCGAGCATGGCCCAGCCGTCCAGCAGCAGCGCGGCCGCGTATCCGCCCTCGGCGACCGGCTCGGCCCCGGGCGTGGACACGACGAGCGCGGGCGTCCCCGGCACGGTGTCCAGCACCTGCTCGCGCCCCGACGTCCGCACCGGCACGGCGGGAAACGCCCGCCCCAGCTCCTCGGCGGTCCGCCGGGCCCCCACGACCTGGGCCCGCAACCGGAACGAACCGCACTCCGGACAGTGCCACGCGCTCTCCTCGCGCCCGCACCACCCGCACCACAGGGCGCCTGCGTCCCGCGCCTCCAGCGGCCCGGCGCAGTGCCGGCACCGGGCGGCGGCGCGGCACTGCGCACACGCCATCCGCGGCACATAGCCCCGCCGGGGCACCTGCACGAGCACTGGCCCGTGCCGCAGTCCCTCACGGGCCGACTGCCAGGCGAGGGTGGGCAGCCGGGCGGCCCGGGCGGCCTCGTCGCGCGCGAGGTCCAGGTCGCCCACCGTGCGCACCAGCGGAGCGCTGCGCCGCACCTGTTCCCGGGCGGCGATCAGCGGACGCGCCCACCCGCTCTCGACGAGCTGCGCGCCCTCCACGGTGCAGCTCCACCCCCCCAGCAGGAAAGCGCACCTGTCCTGCGCCGCGCGCAGCAGCAGCACCTCGCGCGCGTGGGGCTGCGGCGCGTGCTGTTCGCTGTGGCTGTCGTCCCCGTCGTCCCAGAGCGCGACCAGACCGAGGTCCTGCACCGGCGCGAACATCGCCGCACGGGTCCCGACCACCGCCCGCACGGACCCCCGCCGTACGGCCAGCCACTCCCGGTACCGCTTCTCGGGCCCGGCGTCCGCGGTGAGCAGCGCGTGCCGCCCCTCGCCCAGCGACGCCGTCAGCGCCGCGTCGACCCGCGCGGCGGCCCGCCCGTCGGGTACGACGACCAGTGCCCCGCGCCCCGAGGCGAGCGTCGCGGTGACGGCCCGCGCCAGCTCCTCGCTCCATGCGGGACCGGGCAGGGCGTTCCACACCGCCCGTGGCGCGCCCCCGGACGCCAGCGACTCGAGGAACGCGCCCCCTCGCTCGTACCGCTCCCAGGACCCGGTCTCCGGGGCCCTCGGCGGGGGCAGCGGGACAGGGGAGGGCCGCTGCTCGGCACGGGCGTTGCGCGGCGGCACGGCCAGCTGGAGGACGTCGGCCAGGCTCCCCGCGTAGCGGTCGGCCACGGCCCGGGCCAGCCCCAGCAGCTCCTGGCTCAGCACCGGCTCGGGCGACACCACCTGGGCGAGCGCCGCCAGCGGCCCGGGGTAGTCCGAGGCGGCGAGCCGCTCGACGAGGAAACCGTCGATGAGCCCCCCGCCCTCGCGCCGCCCTTCCCGCACCCGCCCGCGACCGGCCCCGAACCGCACCCGTACCCGCACTCCCGGCTGGGCGTCGGTGTCCAGGTCGGCCGGCACCGCATAGTCGAAGTACCGGTCCAGATGCAGTACGCCCTTGTCGACGAGCACCCGCGCGACCGGCAGCTCCCCGGCCAGCGCCGCTCCCCGCCATGTCCGGGGCTTGGCCCGCGGCGTTTTGGCCTGCCGCACGCTCTCCCGGATCAACGCGAGCTGCTCGGGCGGCGCGCCCTCCCCGGCCGCGCCACCGTCCCCCTGCCCGTTCTCGCTGCTCACACCTGCATTCTTACCAAACGCCACTGACAACCGAGGGCGTCCGAAGGCGCCCCGGCGTCACCCTCCCGAGTTCAAGTCGGCCGCGGCACGCGTCCTGCCAGTTTCACCGCACGCCCAAAGGCGCACTCCACCGAAGTAGCCGCGACCTTCGCACCGGAAGATCACCAGCCTACGAAGTCCCGATCCACCCCGCGAGCCAATTGCGCTGCCCGCCGGCGTCCCCTCAGACGCACCGAGGCCCGGCTCCCCAGGGAGAAGCCGGGCTCGGCGGGTCGCTGAACGGGCCGGCTTACAGACCAGCGGCCTTGCGCAGCGCGTCCACGCGGTCCGTGCGCTCCCACGTGAAGTCGGGCAGCTCACGGCCGAAGTGGCCGTACGCGGCGGTCTGGGCGTAGATCGGGCGCAGCAGATCGAGGTCGCGGATGATCGCGGCCGGACGGAGGTCGAAGACCTCGTCGATGGCCTTCTCGATCTTCTCGGCGTCGACCTTGGCGGTGCCGAAGGTCTCGACGAAGAGACCGACCGGCTCGGCCTTGCCGATGGCGTAGGCGACCTGGACCTCGCAGCGGGCGGCGAGACCCGCCGCCACCACGTTCTTCGCCACCCAGCGCATCGCGTACGCGGCGGAGCGGTCGACCTTGGACGGGTCCTTGCCGGAGAAGGCGCCGCCGCCGTGCCGGGCGAAGCCGCCGTAGGTGTCGATGATGATCTTGCGGCCGGTGAGGCCCGCGTCACCCATCGGGCCGCCGATCTCGAAGCGGCCGGTCGGGTTCACCAGCAGGCGGTAGTTCTCGGTGTCGATCTTGATGCCCTCGTCCAGGAGCGCCTTCAGCTCCGGCTCCACCACGAACTCGCGGATGTCGGGGGCCAGCAGGGAGTCCAGGTCGATGTCGCTCGCGTGCTGCGAGGAGATGACGACCGTGTCGAGACGGACGGCCTTGTCGCCGTCGTACTCGATGGTGACCTGGGTCTTGCCGTCGGGGCGCAGGTAGGGGATGGTCCCGTTCTTGCGGACGTCCGACAGGCGCTTCGACAGGCGGTGCGCCAGGAAGATCGGCAGCGGCATCAGGGTCGGCGTCTCGTCCGACGCGTAGCCGAACATCAGGCCCTGGTCGCCGGCGCCCTGGCGGTCCAGCTCGTCCTCGTCGCCCTCGACGCGGTTCTCGTACGCCGTGTCGACACCCTGGGCGATGTCAGGCGACTGCGCGCCGATGGACACCGAGACACCGCAGGAGGCGCCGTCGAAGCCCTTCTTGGAGGAGTCGTAGCCGATCTCGAGGATCTTGTCGCGCACCAGCTGGGGAATCGGCGCGTAGGCCTTGGTGGTGACCTCACCGGCCACATGCACCAGACCGGTCGTGATCAGGGTCTCGACGGCGACCCGGGAGGCCGGGTCCTCACGCAGCAGGGCGTCGAGGATGGTGTCGCTGATCTGGTCAGCGATCTTGTCGGGGTGACCCTCGGTCACAGACTCCGAAGTGAAAAGGCGACGGGACACAACGCTCCCTGGGGTTGCAGCGGCTGCTGGCTGATCATTGGCGGACGCGACAGGAGCTGCGCCCGGCGTCGTCCGAGAACAGTTTATCGGTCGTGCCCCGCCACGGGCCCACCCGTCTCGCCTCTCGGGAGCGCTGTGACCTGCGGCACGGGCATTCTGCCGAATGCCGAGCACCGTTGGCCAGGGGCGCCACACCCGAATCGACCGAGGCACGAGCCAAAGGTGAGGCGTATCGAACAGTCAGCTCAGCCGCCGCGCCACCAGGTCCCACACGATTTCGGCCAGAGCCTCCTTGGGGCCGTGCGGCACGGGCGTTTCGCCGCCTTCGGCGCCCAGTATGACGGCCTCGTTCTCCTCGGAACCGAACGTCTTGCGCTCCCCCACTTCGTTCACCACCAGCAGGTCGCAGCCCTTGCGCCGGAGCTTCGCCCGGCCGTTCGCGAGGACGTCGTCGGTCTCGGCGGCGAAGCCGACAACCACCTGGTTGGAGCGCGCCCGGTCGGCGGAGATCTCGGCGAGGATGTCTGGATTTCGCACGAGAACGATGGGGTCCGGTTCCCGGCCGTCCTGCTTCTTGATCTTGCCGGCCGCGTACGTCTCCGGCCGGAAATCGGCCACGGCGGCCGCCATGACGACCGCATCGGCGCCCGCGGCGGCCTTGAGGACCGCCTCACGCAGCTGTACGGCCGTACCGACCTGGACGACGTCGACCCCGGCCGGGTCGGGCAGGCCGGTGTTCGCCGCGATCAGCGTGACGCGGGCGCCGCGGGCGGCGGCGGTGCGGGCGAGGGCGTAGCCCTGCTTGCCGGAGGAGCGGTTGCCGAGGAAGCGGACCGGGTCGAGGGGCTCGCGGGTGCCGCCGGCGCTGACCACGACATGGCGGCCGGTGAGGTCGGGTTCGCGGACTCCCCCGGCCAGCACCCGGCGGCAGACCTCGAAGATCTCGGCCGGGTCGGGCAGCCGGCCCTTGCCGGTGTCGACGCCGGTGAGGCGGCCGACGGCCGGTTCGACGACGACGGCGCCCCGGCGGCGCAGGGTCGCCACGTTCTCCCGGGTGGCCGGGTGCTCCCACATCTCCGTGTGCATCGCGGGGGCGAAGACGACCGGACAGCGGGCCGTGAGGAGCGTGTTGGTGAGGAGGTCGTCGGCGAGGCCGTGGGCGGCCTTGGCGAGCATGTCCGCCGTGGCCGGGGCGACGACCACCAGGTCGGCGTGCTGGCCGATACGGACGTGCGGGACCTCGTGGACGTCGTCCCAGACCTCCGTGGAGACGGGGTGGCCGGAGAGGGCGGACCAGGTGGCGGCGCCGACGAAGTGCAGCGCGGACGCGGTGGGGACCACGCGGACGTCATGGCCCGACTCGGTCAGTCTGCGCAGCAGCTCGCAGGCCTTGTAGGCGGCGATGCCACCACTGACCCCCAGAACGACCTTCGGCTTGGCCACCGTCTCTCCCCGCACCTCGGAAAACGTGCGCCGCGGCTCCCGGCGTACGAGTCCATCAGACACCACAGGCCCGGCAGACGTGCTGCCGGGCCTGTGGAAAAACCTACTGCGAACCGAAAATACTACTGAGCCGGACCCTCAACGGCCTCGGACGTCAGCAGACCGGCGTTGATCTCGCGCAGGGCGATCGAGAGCGGCTTCTCGTGGACGTGGGTGTCCACGAGCGGACCGACGTACTCGAGGAGGCCCTCGCCGAGCTGCGAGTAGTACGCGTTGATCTGGCGGGCCCGCTTCGCCGCGTAGATCACGAGGCTGTACTTCGAGTCGGTGGCCTCGAGGAGCTCGTCGATCGGCGGGTTGATGATGCCCTCGGGCGCGGAGATGGAAGAGGACACGCTCTACCTTCCGATGGATGGGAAAAGAATGGTCGCGATCACAGGCTCGTAATCACACAACACCGACCAAGGCTAGCAGCTCACGAGCCACGTCCTCGACGGAGGTGTTGACAAGGGTCACGTCGAACTCCGGCTCGGCCGCGAGTTCGATCTTCGCGGCCGCCAGGCGGCGCTCGATCACCTCGGGGGGTTCGGTGCCCCGCCCGGTCAGCCGGCGGACCAGTTCCTCCCAGGAGGGAGGGGCCAGGAAGACCAGCTGCGCGTCGGGCATGGACTCGCGGACCTGCCGGGCACCCTGGAGGTCGATCTCCAGGAGGACCGGCTCGCCGGACTCCAGGCGCTCGAGCACGGCGGTGCGCGGAGTGCCGTAACGGTTGCCGGCGAACTCGGCCCACTCCAGCAACTCGCCGTTGGCGATCAGCTTGTCCATCTCCTCGTCGGTGACGAAGAAGTAGTGGACTCCGTGCTTCTCGCCCGGCCGGGGCCTACGGGTCGTCGCCGACACCGAGAGCCAGACCTCGGGATACTGCTTGCGCATATGAGCGACGACCGTGCTCTTGCCGACCCCGGAGGGGCCGGAGAGCACGGTCAGCCGCGGACGTGCGTCCGGGGGTTCGGGGGTCGTCCCCCGGAGTGTTACTGCCATGCAGCGATTATTCCAGCAAACCCGGAGTGCCCGGGACTCCTGTCCCGCAGGAGCCGGGAATCAGGCGCCGGTGCTGCCGAACTCACGCTCCAGGGACGCGATCTGGTTGGAACCGAGGCCGCGCACGCGGCGGCTCTCGGAGATGCCGAGTCGCTCCATGATCTGCTTGGCGCGGACCTTGCCCACGCCCGGGAGCGACTCCAGGAGGGCGGAGACCTTCATCTTGCCGATGACGTCGTTTTCCTGACCCTGCTTGATGACCTCGTGAAGCGAGGCGCCGGAGTGCTTCAGTCGATTCTTGACCTCGGCCCGCTCCCGGCGAGCCGCGGCGGCCTTTTCGAGCGCGGCTGCGCGCTGTTCGGGGGTAAGGGGCGGAAGAGCCACGCCTACGTCACCTCGGATGTCGAACTGTCGGATACGGACCGGTGAGGAACCTGGTCGGCCCTCACCTGGTGAGCTACGGGCAACACGCTGCCCGTTCACTCTCCGTCGGAGACTAGCGGCCAACTCCGCCAGAGTCAGCGAGAACCGAGGAAAAGTCCTGGTCAGCCTCCACCAGGCCGGACATTTAAGACATAATGCCCCGGATTTGAGGATGTATCCAGGCTCAAGTCGCCCCCGGGCCGCCCGCCGAACCCCCGGTCGGGCGGCCGGCACCTCTCAGACGGAGGCCACGGCGGCCCGGACCTCTCGCGCGAACCGATCCACGGCGTCACGCAGAGCGACGACGTCGGGACCGTGACGCAACACACCCCTACTCACGTTCGGTACGACATTGCGCACCGCGGAGCCGAACACGCGCGGGAGGTCCGCCGGGGTCGCCCCCTGAGCACCTACGCCGGGCGCGAGGAGCGGGCCGTTGATGTCCAGGTCGTACGAGGAGAGGTCGCCGAGCGTGGCGCCTACGACCGCCCCGAAGGAGCCCAGCGGCTCCTCCCCCACGTTCTCCGCGGCCAGGTGCGCCAGCATCGTCGCGCCCACGCTGCGCCCGTCGGCCCGCACCGCGTGCTGGACCTCGCCGCCCTCCGGGTTGGAGGTCAGCGCGAGCACGAACAGCCCGGCGCCGCTCTCCCGGGCCAGCGCCACCGCGGGGGACAGGGACCCGTAGCCGAGGTACGGCGAGACGGTGAGGGCGTCCGAGAACAGCGGGGCGTCCCTGTGCAGGAAGGACTCGGCGTACGCGGCCATGGTCGAGCCGATGTCACCGCGCTTGGCGTCCATCACGACCAGGGCGCCGGCCGCCCGGGCCTCCCGCACCGAGTCCTCCAGGACGGCGACTCCGCGCGAGCCGAACCGCTCGAAGAAGGCGCTCTGCGGCTTCAGCAGGGCGACCCGGTCGGCCGTCGCCTCGACGACCGTGCGGCTGAACCGCTCCAGACCGGCGACGTCGTCGTTCAGGCCCCACTCGGCGAGCAGGGAGGCGTGCGGGTCGATGCCGACGCAGAGCGGGCCGCGCTCGTCCATGGCCCGGCGCAGCCGCGCGCCGAAGGGCTCCGGGGTCATGCCGTCTTCCTCACGTCGGCGCCGACCGCGTCGGCGAGAGTGGCGTAGGGGCTCGTCCGCAGGCGGGCGGCCAGGCCCTTGTGGATCGCGCGGCCCCAGAAGGGCCCCTCGTAGATGAAGGCGCTGTAGCCCTGGACCAGCGTGGCACCGGCCAGGACGCGCTGCCAGGCGTCCTCCGCGTCCTCGACACCGCCGACGCCCACCAGGGTGACGCGGTCGCCCACGCGCGCGTAGAGGCGGCGCAGCACCTCCAGCGAGCGGGCCTTGAGGGGCGCCCCGGACAGTCCGCCGGTCTCCTTCACCAGGGAAGGTTCGGATGCCAGACCGAGCCCCTCGCGCGCGATGGTGGTGTTGGTGGCGATGATCCCGTCCAGGCCTAGCTCCACGGCCAGGTCGGCGACCGCGTCGACGTCCTCGTCTGCCAGGTCCGGGGCGATCTTCACCAGCAGCGGGACACGCCGTGCGGTCACCACCCGGTCGGCGGCCTCGCGGACGGCGCTGAGCAGCGGCCGCAGCGCGTCGGTGGCCTGAAGGTTGCGCAGGCCCGGCGTGTTCGGGGAGGACACGTTCACGACCAGGTAGTCGGCGTAGGGCGCGAGCCGCTCGGTCGACTTCACGTAGTCGCCGACAGCCTCCTCCTCCGGTACGACCTTGGTCTTGCCGATGTTGACGCCCACCACGGGCTTGAAGACCGGCGTACGGGAGGCGAGGCGCGCGGCGACGGCCAGCGAGCCCTCGTTGTTGAAGCCCATCCGGTTGATCAGCGCCCGGTCCTTCACGAGCCGGAACAGCCGCTTCCCGGGGTTGCCGGGCTGCGGCTCACCGGTGACGGTGCCGATCTCCACGTGGTCGAAGCCCAGCATCGACATCCCGTCGATGGCGACGGCGTTCTTGTCGAAGCCGGCGGCGAGGCCGAAGGGGCCGTGCATGCGCAGCCCGAAGGCCTCGGTGCGCAGTTCCTCGTACCGGGGGGCCAGGGCGGCCGCGACGAACGTGCGCAGCACCGGGACGCGGACCGCGAGCCGGATCCAGCGGAAGGCCAGGTGATGGGCGCGCTCGGGGTCCATCCGACGGAAGACCAGCCGGAAGAATTGCTTGTACATGTGATGTCCTCCGATGAGCCTCGCGCAGAGGTCTCATGAAGAGAGCCTCGGGCAGAGGTCTCATGAAGAGGGGGACACCGTTTCCGGTGTCCCCCCGAGGGCTGTCAGTCGCGGGCCGCGGTCAGATGTTCCGCGTGTTCCTGGAGCGAGCGGACGCCCACTTCCCCGCGGTTGAGGGCGTCGATGCCCTGGACGGCCGCGGCGAGCGCCTGGACCGTCGTCAGGCACGGCACCGACCGTGCCACGGCCGCCGTACGGATCTCGTAGCCGTCGAGGCGGCCGCCGGTGCCGTACGGGGTGTTGACGATGAGGTCGACCTCACCGTCGTGGATGAGCTGGACGATGGTCTTCTCGCCGTTCGGGCCGGTGCCCTCGGACTGCTTGCGCACGACCGTGGCGTTGAGACCGTTGCGCCTGAGGACCTCGGCGGTGCCGGAGGTGGCGAGCAGCTCGAAGCCGTGGGCGACCAGCTCCCGGGCCGGGAAGATCATCGAGCGCTTGTCGCGGTTGGCGACCGAGATGAACGCGCGGCCCTTGGTGGGCAGCGGGCCGTACGCGCCCGCCTGCGACTTGGCGTACGCCGTGCCGAAGACGGAGTCGATGCCCATGACCTCGCCGGTGGAGCGCATCTCCGGGCCCAGGACGGTGTCGACACCGCGGCCGGAGGTGTCCCGGAAGCGGGTCCACGGCATCACGGCCTCCTTGACGGAGATCGGCGCGTCCAGCGGCAGCTCACCGCCGTCGCCGGTCGCCGGGAGCAGCCCCTCGGCGCGCAGTTCGGCGACGGTCGCGCCCAGCGAGATCCGGGCGGCGGCCTTGGCCAGCGGTACCGCGGTCGCCTTCGAGGTGAAGGGGACCGTGCGGGACGCGCGCGGGTTGGCCTCCAGGACGTAGAGGATGTCGCCCGCCATCGCGAACTGGATGTTGATCAGACCGCGCACGCCGACGCCCTTGGCGATCGCCTCGGTCGAGGCCCGCAGCCGCTTGATGTCGAAGCCGCCCAGGGTGATCGGGGGCAGGGCGCACGCCGAGTCGCCGGAGTGGATGCCGGCCTCCTCGATGTGCTCCATGACGCCGCCGAGGTACAGCTCCTCGCCGTCGTAGAGCGCGTCGACGTCGATCTCGATGGCGTCGTCGAGGAAGCGGTCGACGAGGACCGGCCGGGTGGGGCTGATCTCGGTGGACTCGGCGATGTAGGACGACAGCCGGGTCTCGTCGTAGACGATCTCCATGCCGCGGCCGCCGAGCACGTACGAGGGCCGTACCAGGACCGGGTAGCCGATCTCGTCCGCGATGGCCTTGGCCTCGGCGAAGGTGGTGGCCGTGCCGTGCTTCGGGGCCGGCAGACCGGCCTCGGCGAGCACCCGCCCGAAGGCGCCCCGGTCCTCGGCCGCGTGGATGGCCTCGGGCGGGGTGCCGACGATCGGCACCCCGTTGTCCTTCAGCGCCTGCGCCAGGCCCAGCGGGGTCTGGCCGCCGAGCTGGACGATCACACCGGCGATCGGGCCGGCCAGCGACTCCGCGTGCACGATCTCCAGCACGTCTTCCAGCGTCAGCGGCTCGAAGTACAGACGGTCGGAGGTGTCGTAGTCCGTGGAGACGGTCTCCGGGTTGCAGTTGACCATCACGGTCTCGTACCCGGCCTCGGACAGTGCGAAGGAGGCGTGGACGCAGGAGTAGTCGAACTCGATGCCCTGGCCGATGCGGTTCGGGCCGGAGCCCAGGATGATGACGGCCGGCTTCTCGCGGGGCGCGACCTCGTTCTCCTCGTCGTAGGAGGAGTAGAAGTACGGCGTCTTCGCGGCGAACTCGGCGGCGCAGGTGTCGACGGTCTTGTAGACCGGGCGGATGCCCAGCGCGTGCCGGACCTCGCGGACGACGTCCTCGCGCAGCCCGCGGATCTCGGCGATCTGCTGGTCGGAGAAGCCGTGCCGCTTGGCCTCGGCGAGCAGGTCGGCGTCCAGGCGGTCGGCGGCTGCCAGCTCGTCGGCGGTTTCCTTGATGAGGAAGAGCTGGTCGACGAACCAGGGGTCGATCTTCGTGAACTCGAAGACCTCCTCGGGGGTGGCACCCGCGCGGATGGCCTGCATGACGGTGTTGATGCGGCCGTCGGTGGGCCGTACGGCCTCCCGCAGCAGCTCGTCCTTGTCGCCGGGCTCACCGACGAACGTGAACTGGCTGCCCTTCTTCTCCAGCGAGCGCAGCGCCTTCTGGAAGGCCTCGGTGAAGTTGCGGCCGATGGCCATGGCCTCGCCGACCGACTTCATGGTCGTGGTCAGCGTGGAGTCGGCGCTCGGGAACTTCTCGAAGGCGAAACGCGGGGCCTTGACCACCACGTAGTCGAGCGTGGGCTCGAAGGAGGCCGGGGTCTCCTGGGTGATGTCGTTGGGGATCTCGTCCAGGGTGTAGCCGACGGCGAGCTTGGCCGCGATCTTGGCGATCGGGAAGCCGGTCGCCTTCGAGGCGAGGGCCGAGGAACGCGACACGCGCGGGTTCATCTCGATGACGATGACCCGGCCGTCCTCGGGGTTCACCGCGAACTGGATGTTGCAGCCGCCGGTGTCGACGCCCACCTCGCGGATCACGGCGATGCCGATGTCACGCAGGATCTGGTACTCACGGTCGGTCAGCGTCATCGCCGGGGCGACGGTGATCGAGTCGCCGGTGTGCACGCCCATCGGGTCGAAGTTCTCGATGGAGCAGACGACCACGACGTTGTCGTGCTTGTCGCGCATCAGCTCCAGCTCGTACTCCTTCCAGCCGAGGATGGACTCCTCCAGGAGCACCTCGGTGGTCGGCGAGAGCGTGAGGCCCTGGCCGGCGATGCGGCGCAGTTCCTCCTCGTCGTGGGCGAAGCCGGAACCGGCGCCGCCCATGGTGAAGGAGGGCCGGACGACGACCGGGTAGCCGCCGCCGAGCGTCTCGACGCCGGCGACGACCTCGTCCATGGTGTGGCAGATGACCGAGCGGGCCGACTCGCCGTGCCCGATCTTCGCGCGAACGGCTTCCACGACGCCCTTGAACAGGTCGCGGTCCTCGCCCTTGTTGATGGCCTCCACGTTGGCGCCGATCAGCTCGACGCCGTACTTCTCCAGGACGCCGTTCTCGTCGAGCGAGATCGCCGTGTTGAGGGCCGTCTGACCGCCCAGGGTGGGCAGCAGCGCGTCCGGGCGCTCCTTGGCGATGATCTTCTCGACGTACTCGGGGGTGATCGGCTCGACGTAGGTGGCGTCGGCGATCTCCGGGTCGGTCATGATCGTCGCCGGGTTGGAGTTGACCAGGATCACGCGCAGACCCTCGGCGCGCAGGATGCGGCACGCCTGGGTGCCGGAGTAGTCGAACTCGGCTGCCTGTCCGATCACGATCGGGCCGGAGCCGATGACCAGGACGGACTGGATATCGGTGCGCTTAGGCACGCTGGCCCTCCATCAGGGATGCGAAGCGGTCGAACAGGTAGGCGGCGTCGTGCGGGCCGGCTGCCGCTTCGGGGTGGTACTGGACGGAGAAGGCCGGCTGGTCGAGCAGCTGGAGCCCCTCCACGACGTCGTCGTTCAGGCAGACGTGGGAGACCTCGGCGCGGCCGAACTTCGTCTCGCTGACCCGGTCGAGCGGCGCGTCCACGGCGAAGCCGTGGTTGTGCGCGGTGACCTCCACCTTGCCGGTCGTACGGTCCTGGACCGGCTGGTTGATGCCGCGGTGGCCGTACTTCAGCTTGTAGGTGCCGAAGCCGAGGGCGCGGCCGAGGATCTGGTTGCCGAAGCAGATGCCGAACAGGGGCGTCCCGCGCTCCAGCACCGCGGTCATCAGCGCGACGGGTCCTTCGGCGGTGGCCGGGTCGCCCGGACCGTTGGAGAAGAACACGCCGTCGGGGTTGACGGCGTAGACGTCCTCGGCGGACGCGGTCGCCGGGAGCACGTGCACCTCGATGCCGCGCTCGGCCATGCGGTGCGGGGTCATGCCCTTGATGCCGAGGTCGACGGCGGCGACGGTGAACCGCTTCTCGCCGACCGCGGGGACGACGTAGGCCTCCTTGGTGGCGACCTCCTCGTAGAGGCTCGCTCCCTTCATGTGCGGCTGGGCCTGCACGCGCGCGAGGAGCTCGGTCCCGGAACCGATCGCCTCGCCGGAGAAGATGCCGGCGCGCATCGAGCCGCACTCGCGGAGGTGGCGGGTGAGTGCGCGGGTGTCGATGCCGGAGATGCCGACGATGTCCTGCTGGACCAGGGCCTCGTCCAGGGACCGCGTGGCGCGCCAGTTGGAGGGCACGCGCGCGGGGTCGCGCACCACGTAGCCGGAGACCCAGATGCGGCCCGACTCGTCGTCCTCGTCGTTCCACCCGGTGTTGCCGATCTGCGGGGCGGTCGCGACGACGATCTGGCGGGCGTACGACGGGTCGGTGAGGGTCTCCTGGTAGCCGGTCATGCCGGTGGAGAACACCGCTTCGCCGAAGGTCTCCCCCACGGCCCCGTAGGCACGGCCGCGGAAGATCCGGCCGTCCTCCAGGACGAGTACGGCGGGAACCCTGGTGGTTCCCCTGGTGGAGGTCGTCATCGTGCGCCTTCCGTTTCCGTCGGGTTCTCGGTCTTGTCGATCATGGAGTTGATGGTGTCGACCCACTCGTTGTGCTCGGCCGCGTGGTCCGACCGGAAACCGGAGTCGAGCAGCTTGTCGCCGTGCGCCCAGGTCACCACCAGCAGCCCGCCCTCGGTGAGGACCTTGCCCGCGATGCCCTTGTCGAGCCGGGCCTCGCGCAGTGCGGCGGCCGGGACGAAGAAGTCGGTCGCGCCGGGGCGTACGACGTCCAGTCCCGCGTCCGTCAGGGTGAGCTCGACCCGGCTGCGGGTGCCCAGGCCGTGCGCCACGATGCGGTCGAGCCACTGTCCGGCGGTGGTGGAGCCGTGGTAGCGGCCGCTCATGCCCAGTCTCGCCGGGCCGGGGTCGTCCGGCGCGGTGAGGAGCTCAGGCAGGTCGCCCTGGAGCGTGCCGCGCCACTTCCAGCCCTCGCGCATCAGCCAGTAGACGAGCGCGACGAACAGTCCGAGGCCGACCACCCAGCCGATCCGCGCGGCCCAGTCGGTCACCGCGGCCGATTCCTTCTCGGCCGCGAGCAATAGTGCAGCAGATGTCACGTGAGCTTCCCGTCGACGAGCGTGGCCTTGCCCCGGAGCCACGTGTGCGTGACACGGCCCGGCAGCTCGCGCCCCTCGTACGGGGTGTTCCGGCTGCGCGAGGCGAAGCCCGCGGGGTCCACGGACCCACGGTATTCCGTGTCGACGAGCGTGAGGTTGGCGGGCTCACCTGCCGAGACGGGACGCCCGTGGCCCTTGGCCTGCCCGATGAGGGCGGGCTTGAAGGACATCCGGCTCGCGACCCCGGCCCAGTCCAGCAGGCCCGTCCCGACCATCGTCTCCTGGACCACCGACAACGCGGTCTCCAGGCCGACCATGCCCATGGCGGCCGCGGCCCACTCGCAGTCCTTGTCCTCGTGCGGGTGCGGGGCGTGGTCGGTGGCGACGATGTCGATGGTGCCGTCGGCGAGCGCCTCGCGCAGGGCGAGCACGTCCTTTTCGGTGCGCAGCGGCGGGTTCACCTTGTAGACCGGGTCGTACGACCGGACCAGCTCATCCGTGAGGAGCAGGTGGTGCGGGGTGACCTCGGCGGTGACGTCGATGCCGCGGGACTTGGCCCAGCGGACGATCTCGACCGAGCCGGCGGTGGAGAGGTGGCAGATGTGCACCCGGGAGCCGACGTGCTCGGCGAGCAGGACGTCCCTGGCGATGATCGACTCCTCGGCCACCGCGGGCCAGCCGCCGAGCCCCAGCTCGGCGGAGACGACGCCCTCGTTCATCTGGGCGCCCTCGGTCAGCCTCGGCTCCTGCGCGTGCTGGGCGACGACACCGCCGAAGGCCTTCACGTACTCCAGGGCCCGGCGCATGATCACGGCGTCGTCGACGCACTTGCCGTCGTCGGAGAAGACGGTGACACCGGCGGCCGACTCGTGCATGGCGCCGAGCTCCGCGAGCTTCCTGCCCTCCAGGCCGACGGTGACGGCGCCGATTGGCTGCACATCGCAGTAGCCGTGCTCCTGCCCGAGCCGGTAGACCTGCTCGACCACACCGGCGGTGTCGGCGACGGGGAAGGTGTTGGCCATGGCGAAGACGGCCGTGTAGCCACCGGAAGCGGCCGCGCGGGTGCCCGTCAGCACCGTCTCGGAGTCCTCGCGGCCCGGCTCGCGCAGATGGGTGTGCAGGTCGACCAGGCCCGGCAGCAGCACCTTGCCGGCGGCCTCGACGACCTCGGCTCCCTCGGCGGACAGCCCCGTGCCGACGGCCTCGATGACCGCGCCGTCGATCAGGACGTCCTGCGGCTCACCACCGAGCACCTTCGCACCGCGGATCAGGATCTTGCTCATGGACTTACTTCTCCTCGGTGGTACGGGCGTGGCTGACGGCGGGTTCGTTGCCGCCCAGGAGCAGGTAGAGGACGGCCATCCGGATGGACACGCCGTTGGCGACCTGTTCGACGACGGTGCAGCGCTCGGAGTCGGCGACCTCGGCGGTGATCTCCATGCCGCGGACCATCGGGCCGGGGTGCATCACGATGGCGTGCTCGGGCATCCGCGCCATGCGGTCGCCGTCGAGGCCGTAGCGCCTCGAGTACTCGCGCTCGGTCGGGAAGAACGCGGCGTTCATCCGCTCGCGCTGCACGCGCAGCATCATCACCGCGTCGGACTTGGGCAGCGTGCTGTCGAGGTCGTACGACACCTCGCACGGCCAGGACTCGATGCCGACCGGCACCAGGGTGGGCGGGGCGACCAGGGTGACCTCGGCGCCCAGCGTGTGCAGCAGGTCGACGTTGGAGCGGGCCACCCGGCTGTGCAGCACGTCGCCGACGATCGTGATGCGCTTGCCGGAGAGGTCCTGGCCGAGCCCGGCGTCCCGGCCGACCAGCCGGCGGCGCATGGTGAAGGCGTCCAGGAGGGCCTGGGTGGGGTGCTGGTGGGTGCCGTCGCCCGCGTTGACGACGACCGCGTCGATCCAGCCGGAGGTGGCCAGGCGGTACGGCGCCCCGGACGCGCCGTGCCGGATGACGACCGCGTCGACGCCCATGGCCTCCAGCGTCTGTGCGGTGTCCTTCAGGGACTCGCCCTTGGACACCGACGACCCCTTGGCGGAGAAGTTGATGACGTCCGCGGAGAGGCGCTTCTCGGCGGCCTCGAAGGAGATACGCGTGCGCGTGGAGTCCTCGAAGAAGAGGTTGACGATCGTGCGGCCGCGCAGGGTCGGCAGTTTCTTGATGGGCCGGTCGGCGACCCGGGCCATCTCCTCGGCGGTGTCGAGGATCAGGACGGCGTCGTCGCGGGTGAGGTCGGCGGCCGAGATGAGATGACGCTGCATCTGTCAGGCTCCGTAAGGCAGTTCAGGTGGGGAGATCACGGGCGTGCAGGGGCACGGCTGCGCGACGCACGGCAACGGGGGCCGCACGCGCGCGTGCTACTGCTGGGCGGTCTGCTTCACACCGAGCAGCACGGTGTCGCGACCGTCCTCCTCGGCGAGCTGGACCTTGACCGTCTCCCGCAACGACGTGGGGAGGTTCTTGCCGACGTAGTCGGCGCGGATGGGCAGTTCCCGGTGGCCTCGGTCGACGAGGACCGCGAGCTGGACCGCGCGCGGGCGCCCGAGGTCGTTCAGGGCGTCGAGGGCGGCGCGGATGGTGCGGCCGGAGAAGAGCACGTCGTCGACGAGGACGACGAGCTTGCCGTCCAGGCCGTCACCGGGGATCTCGGTGCGGGCCAGCGCACGCGGCGGGTGCATGCGCAGGTCGTCGCGGTACATGGTGATGTCGAGCGAGCCGACCGGGATTTTCCGGTCGGTGATCTGCTCGAGCTTGGCGGCGAGCCGCTGGGCGAGGAAGACGCCGCGGGTCGGGATGCCGAGCAGCACCACGTCGTCGGCGCCCTTGGCGCGTTCGACGATCTCGTGGGCGATGCGGGTCAGCACGCGTGCGATGTCGGGGCCTTCGAGAACGGGCCGCGCATCGGCCTGCCGAAGATCCTGCGGGGTGTCCTGCTGGGTGTCCTGCTTGTCCATATGAAACGGACCTCCTTCTCCGCCTCACGGGACGGACCTTAAAGGACGTCGGATTTGCGCCATCTACGTTAGCAGGCCTGGAGGACACCCTCGATCACCCCCTTGGCGTAATCGGCCGGCGATACCACGGAAGCGTCGGTGTGGACCATTCGGCTTGACGCAGAAGAATCACGCTGCGTAACCTCACAGTGAGTTACCAGCACGCGGCTCCTGCCGCGTCGACACAGTGCCGGGGAGCTATATGTCCAGCGAATACGCCAAACAGCTCGGGGCCAAGCTCCGGGCGATCCGCACCCAGCAGGGCCTTTCCCTCCACGGTGTCGAGGAGAAGTCCCAGGGACGCTGGAAGGCGGTCGTGGTCGGTTCGTACGAGCGCGGCGACCGCGCCGTGACCGTGCAGCGGCTTGCCGAGCTGGCGGACTTCTACGGCGTTCCCGTGCAGGAACTGCTGCCCGGCACCACTCCGGGCGGCGCCGCCGAGCCGCCGCCGAAGCTGGTCCTGGACCTGGAGCGACTGGCCCATGTGCCGGTCGAGAAGGCGGGCCCCCTCCAGCGGTACGCGGCCACGATCCAGTCGCAGCGCGGTGACTACAACGGCAAGGTGCTGTCGATCCGCCAGGACGACCTGCGCACCCTCGCCGTCATCTACGACCAGTCGCCCTCGGTCCTGACCGAGCAGCTGATCAGCTGGGGTGTCCTGGACGCGGACGCGCGTCGCGCGGTCTCCCACGAGGAGGGCTAGCCGCTCCACGGTTGAGCAGAAACGTACCCTCGGGGTGGCCGGAACCCAGCGGTTCCGCCCACTTCTGTTT
>NZ_JBHWUU010000118.1:0-22107 GCF_042737375.1 Streptomyces sp. NPDC060000 | reverse complement strand
GGCGATGGGCCCCGGTCGATCGACCGGGGCCCTTCGCCGTCGCATCGGTGTCCGGGGCGTCAGGCCTTGACGCGGATCTGGTCGCGCAGCTTCGTCGTGAGGTCGATCGCCACGTCCTTGGTGATGCCCTTGGTGGCGTCACCCGGCGAGACCATGGCGATGGTGCTGTAGTCGGCCCAGGCGCAGAACCAGTCGGTCTTCGCCTGCTTGGTGGCCGCGTCCGTGCCCTTGGCCGCCTGGCACTTCATGACGGCGCCGTCGAGGTCGGCCTCCTCGGGCTGGCCGACCAGTTCGGTCTTGGTGCCGCTGCTGGAGTCGGAGGAGCTGTCCTGGGACGACTTGTTGAAGTTGGCGAAGAAGGCGTCGAGCGCCTTCTCGGGGTCGGCGATCGTGCCGTAGGCGCCGGCGTAGGTCATGCCCTTGGCCGTCGCCAGCTCGGACGCGTCGGGAACGGTGCTCGGGTCCGAGGGGTCGTACCCGGTCAGGTCCGCCGTCGAGTAGACGCCGATCACGCTCTTGCCGTTCTTGACGCCGCTCTTCTCCAGGTCGGCGGCCGAGTCGTCACTCGCGCTCGCACCTTCCTTGGAGACCCGCTTGTAGTCGGTGAGCACGGTCGCCGGGGTGTCCAGCTTGTGCGCGCCGTCGTCCTTCAGACCGCCGGCGCCTCCGCTTCCGCCGAGCACGAAGTACGCGCCCACGCCGATCGCGGCGACGACCGCGACCGCGCCGATGACGATGCCCGCCTTCTTGCCGCCGCCGCCCGGCGCCGGGGGCTGCGGGACGCCGTAGGGAGGCTGGCCGTAGGGCGGCTGCTGGCCGTAAGGGGGCTGGCCGTAGGGCGGGGTCTGCGGGGGGACGCCCTGCGGAGGCTGGGCCGGGTAGCCGTAGCCGGGCTGGGGGGCGGGGGGCTGCTGGGGGTACCCGTAGCCGGGCTGGGGCGCCTGCTGCGGCTGGCCGTACGGACCTGGCTGGCCGTACGGTCCGGGCTGCTGGGGCTGCCCGCCGTACGGGCCCGGCTGGTTGTGACTCATTTCTGGGTTCCCCTCCAGATGCTTATGTGATTTTCACATCCTGGCCCAAAGCCAACACCTGCACGGCGGCGGGGCCCCCACCGTTACAGAGCAAACACGTTTCGGGACGGCGCCGTGACACCCCTAAACTGGGCCCGTGACCGAGAACGCTCAGCAGCAGCCATCAGCGCCCAACACCGAACTGCCGACCCAGTACGCGCCGGCCGACGTAGAGGGGCCGCTGTACGAGCGCTGGGTGGAGCGGGGCTACTTCGAGGCCGACGCCAAGAGCGAGAAGCCTCCGTACACGATCGTCATCCCGCCGCCGAACGTCACGGGCAGCCTGCACCTGGGGCACGCCTTCGAGCACACCCTGATCGACGCCCTCACCCGCCGTAAGCGCATGCAGGGCTACGAGACGCTGTGGCAGCCCGGCATGGACCACGCCGGCATCGCCACGCAGAACGTCGTTGAGCGGGAGCTGGGCAAGGAGGGCAAGTCCCGGCACGACCTCGGTCGTGAGGCGTTCGTCGAGCGCGTCTGGCAGTGGAAGGGCGAGTCCGGCGGTCAGATCGGCGGCCAGATGCGCCGACTGGGAGATGGTGTCGCGTGGTCGCGTGAGCGCTTCACCATGGACGAGGGCCTCTCCCAGGCCGTCCAGACCATCTTCAAGCGGCTCTACGACGACGAGTTGATCTACCGCGCCGAGCGCATCATCAACTGGTGTCCGCGTTGCCTGACCGCGATCTCCGACATCGAGGTCGAGTACCAGGACGACGACGGCGAGCTCGTCTCCATGAAGTACGGCGAGGGGGACGACACCATCGTCGTCGCCACGACCCGCGCCGAGACGATGCTCGGCGACACGGCCGTCGCCGTCCACCCCGACGACGAGCGCTACAAGCACCTGGTCGGCAAGGAGATCCGCCTTCCGCTGACCGAACGCTTCATCCCGGTCGTCGCGGACACGCACGTCGACCCGGAGTTCGGCACCGGCGCGGTCAAGGTGACCCCGGCCCACGACCCGAACGACTTCGAGATCGGCCAGCGCCACAACCTGCCGTCCCTCACCATCATGGACGAGCACGCCGTCATCACGGCCCACGGCCCCTTCCAGGGCCTGGACCGGCTCGAGGCCCGCTCCGCCATCGTCGCCGCGCTGCGCGCCGAGGGCCGGATCGTCGCCGAGAAGCGCCCGTACGTCCACTCCGTCGGCCACTGCTCGCGCTGCAAGACCACCATCGAGCCGCGCCTGTCCATGCAGTGGTGGGTCAAGGTCGGCCCGCTGGCGAAGGCGGCCGGAGACGCCGTCCGCGACGGCCGCGTCAAGATCCATCCGCAGGAGATGGAGAAGCGCTACTTCGACTGGGTCGACAACCTTCATGACTGGTGCATCTCGCGGCAGTTGTGGTGGGGTCACCGCATCCCGGTCTGGTACGGACCGAACGGCGAGGTCGTCTGCGTCGGCCCTGACGAGGAGGCGCCGACCGGCGAGGGCTGGCGTCAGGACACCGACGTCCTCGACACCTGGTTCTCCTCCGGCCTGTGGCCCTTCTCGACGCTCGGCTGGCCCGAACCAACCGAGTCGCTCGCGAAGTTCTACCCGAACTCCGTCCTGGTCACCGGCTACGACATCCTCTTCTTCTGGGTCGCCCGGATGATGATGTTCGGCCTGTACGCGATGGACGGCACCCCGCCGTTCCACACCATCGCCCTGCACGGCATGGTCCGCGACCAGTTCGGCAAGAAGATGTCGAAGTCCTTCGGCAACGCGGTCAACCCGCTGGACTGGATGGACAAGTACGGCTCCGACGCGCTCCGGTTCACCCTGGCCCGTGGCGCCAACCCTGGTGTCGACGTCCCGATCGGCGAGGACTGGGTCCAGGGCTCCCGCAACTTCGCCAACAAGATCTGGAATGCGACGCGCTTCGCGCTGATGAACGGCGCCACGGTCGACGGCCCGCTGCCGGACGCCTCGAAGCTGTCGGCGACCGACCGCTGGATCCTGTCCCGCCTCAACTCCGTCGTCGCCGAAGTGGACGCGCTCTACGAGGACTACCAGTTCGCGAAGCTCTCCGACGCGCTGTTCCACTTCGCCTGGGACGAGGTCTTCGACTGGTACGTCGAGCTGTCCAAGACGACGTTCATGGCCGGTGGCGAGCCCGCGAAGGTCTCCGGCCGCGTCCTCGGCGAGGTCCTCGACGTCACCCTCAAGCTGCTGCACCCGGTCGTCCCGTTCGTCACGGAGACGCTGTGGACCACGCTCACCGGTGGCGAGTCCGTCGTCATCGCCAAGTGGCCCACGGACAGCGGTTTCCGGGACGCGGCCGCCGAGAAGGAGATCGAGAGCCTCCAGTCGGTGATCACCGAGGTCCGCCGTTTCCGCGCCGACCAGGGGCTCCAGCCGGGCCAGCGGGTTCCCGCCCGTCTGACGCTCGACGGCACGGCGCTGGCGCCCCACGAGGCCGCCATCCGCCAGCTCCTGCGCCTCCAGCCGGAGGGTGAGGATTTCTCCGCGACGGCGACCCTGCCCGTCGCGGGCGCCACGGTCGCGCTGGACCTGTCCGGCACGATCGACGTGGCCGCGGAGCGCAAGCGCCTGGCCAAGGATCTGGCGGCGGCCGAGAAGGAGAAGGCCCAGGCGGGCGCCAAGCTCGGCAACGAGGCGTTCCTCGCGAAGGCCCCGGACAACGTGGTCGACAAGATCCGCACCCGCCTCGCCAAGGCGGACGAGGACATCGCCCGGATCAAGACCCAGCTGGAGCGCCTGCCGCAGGCGTGAGGCTGCGCTTCGGCGCCGCGACGACGAAGGCCCCCGGGACCGGTACGGTTCCGGGGGCCTTCGCCCACCTCTGTCACCGGCCGTCCGTAGACTGGCCCCGTGAGCGAGCTCCCCCCGAACGGCAACCCAGACGACCTGCCCGCAGCCTTCGACCCCCTCGATCCCTTCGACGAGATCATCGCCGAGGAGACCGACCGTGACCCCGATCTCGCGGTCATCGAAGCCGGCAGCCGAACCCTGCGCACCCAGGGCGGCGCGCCGCAGGCCGATGTGCCCACGCGTCCCGAGGACCCCGAGGTCGACAAGGCCCTGCGCGAGGTCGAGGCGGAGCTGGCCACCCGCTGGGGCGAGACCAAGCTGGAGCCCTCCGTCAGCCGCATCGCCGCGCTGATGGACGTACTGGGGGACCCGCAGCGCTCGTACCCCTCGATCCACATCACCGGGACGAACGGCAAGACGTCCACCGCCCGCATGATCGAGGCGCTTCTCAACGCCTTCGAGCTGCGTACGGGCCGGTACACGAGCCCGCACGTCCAGTCGGTCACCGAGCGGATCAGCCTGGACGGCGCGCCGATCTCCGCCGAGCGGTTCATCGAGACGTACCAGGACATCAAGCCCTACGTCGAGATGGTCGACGGTATGCAGGAGTACCGGCTGTCCTTCTTCGAGGTGCTCACCGGCATGGCGTACGCCGCCTTCTCGGACGCGCCGGTCGACGTCGCCGTCGTGGAGGTGGGGATGGGCGGGGAGTGGGACGCCACCAACGTCATCGACGGTGACGTCGCCGTCGTCACGCCCATCGACCTGGACCACACCGACCGGCTCGGGGAGACGACCGGCGAGATCGCCGCCGAGAAGGGCGGGATCATCAAGCAGGACGCCACCGTCATCCTGGCCCAGCAGCCCGTCGACGCGGCCCAGGTGCTGCTGAAGAAGGCCGTCGAGGTCGACGCGACCGTGGCCCGGGAGGGCCTGGAGTTCGGGGTCGTCGCACGTCAGGTCGCCGTCGGCGGGCAGCTGGTCACGCTGCGCGGCCTGGGCGGCGAGTACCCCGAGGTGTACCTGCCCCTGCACGGCCCCTACCAGGCGCACAACGCGGCCGTCGCGCTCGCCGCCGTAGAGGCGTTCTTCGGCGTCGGCTCCCAGCGTCCCGAGCCGCTCGACTCCGACACGGTCCGCAAGGCCTTCGCGGCCGTCTCGTCCCCGGGCCGCCTGGAAGTCGTACGGCGCTCCCCGACCGTGGTCCTGGACGCCGCCCACAATCCGGCCGGTGCCCGTGCCACCGCCGAGGCCGTCAGCGAGGCCTTCGACTTCAGCCGGCTGATCGGCGTGGTCGGGGCCAGCGGCGACAAGAACGTACGGGGGCTCCTGGAGGCCTTCGAGCCGATCTTCACGGAGGTCGTCGTCACCCAGAACTCCAGCCATCGCGCGATGGACGTCGACGAACTGGCCGCGATCGCCGTCGAGGTGTTCGGCGACGACCGCGTCCAGGTCGAGCCGAGGCTGCCCGACGCTCTGGAGGCGGCGGTCACGCTCGCCGAGGAGGATGGCGAGTTCGCCGGCGGCGCGGTGCTGGTCACCGGTTCCGTCATCACGGTCGGCGAGGTCCGGCTGCTCCTCGGAAAGGGCTGAGGTCCCCCACCATGCGTACGCTCTGCTCCTCGACCCTGATCGGCGAGTTCTTCGTCATCGGCTTCGCCGGTCTGGTCGCCATGAAGGACGCCGACCTGTCCACCTCCACGGTGTGGACGGTGTGCGGTGTCGCGATGTTCCTCAGCGTGCTGCTGTGCGGGATGGTCACCCGGCCAGGGGGCGTCGCCCTCGGCTGGGCGCTCCAGATCGCTCTCGTCGCGTCCGGCTTCTTCGTGCCGATCATGTTCTTCCTGGGTGTGCTCTTCGGCGCCCTGTGGTGGGCGTCCGTGCACTTCGGGCGCAAGGTCGACGAGGCGAAACAGCGGTTCGCCGCGCAGGCCGCCGCAGCCTCTGCGGATACTGCTGACGCTGCGTGACAGCTGTCCGGAAACGACCTGTAACCTCATCCCACCGCACACACCGGCAGTAGAAGGAGTCACCTCGTGAGCCAGCGCACCCTCGTCCTGCTCAAGCCCGACGCCGTCCGTCGTGGCCTGACCGGCGAGATCATCAGCCGCATCGAGCGCAAGGCCGGCTGGCAGATCACCGCGCTGGAGCTGCGGACCCTGGACCAGGACACGCTGGAGCAGCACTACGGCGAGCACAAGGGCAAGCCCTTCTACGAGCCGCTGGTGGAGTTCATGGCCTCCGGTCCGGTCGTCGCGCTGATCGTCGAGGGTGAGCGGGTCATCGAGGGTGTGCGCGCGCTCGCCGGCCCGACCGACCCGATCGCCGCCGCCCCCGGTTCCATCCGCGGCGACTACGGCGTGATCGTGCGCGAGAACCTGATCCACGCCTCCGACTCCGAGGAGTCCGCGGAGCGCGAGGTGAAGATCTTCTTCTCCGGCCGAGCCTGACTCCGACGGCGGCCGAAGGGTCTGGAGCGGGCGATCGAGGGAACGTGAGCCCCCGAACGCCCGTCTCCAGAAGCGAACCCACACAGCATCTGCAAACAATGGCGGAGACCGCTCCGCCGTGTCCGTGCAGGCGCGTTTACGATGGAAGCCTTCACGTCACAGCACCCACCTCGCCGACCTGATAAGCCCTCAAAGCTCATGGAAGGCCAGTCGAATCCTGATGGGGAACTCAATGTCGTTCATCGGCCGTGACATGGCTGTCGACCTCGGGACCGCCAACACGCTGGTGTACGTCAGGGGTCGCGGGATCGTACTCAACGAGCCGTCCGTCGTCGCGATCAACACCAACACCGGCGGCATCCTCGCGGTCGGCTCCGAAGCGAAGAAGATGATCGGGCGTACGCCCGGCAACATCGTTGCCGTTCGTCCGCTGAAGGACGGCGTGATCGCCGACTTCGAGATCACCGAGCGGATGCTCCGCTACTTCATCCTGAAGATCCACAAGCGGCGGTATCTGGCTCGGCCGCGGGTCGTCGTCTGTGTGCCCTCGGGCATCACGGGCGTCGAGCGCCGCGCCGTCATCGAGGCGTCGACCCAGGCCGGCGCCCGTCAGGTGCACATCATCGAGGAGCCCATGGCCGCGGCCATCGGCTCCGGCCTGCCGGTCCACGAGGCCACGGGCAACATGGTGGTGGACATCGGCGGCGGCACCACGGAGGTCGCGGTCATCTCGCTCGGCGGCATCGTCACCGCCCAGTCCATCCGTGTGGCGGGCGATGAACTGGACAACGCGATCATCCAGCACATCAAGAAGGAGTACAGCCTCCTCCTCGGTGAGCGGAGCGCCGAACAGATCAAGATCACGATCGGCTCGGCCTACGACCTCGACGACGATCAGCACACCGAAATCCGCGGCCGTGACCTCGTCTCCGGCCTGCCCAAGACCGTCGTCATCTCGGCCGCCGAGGTGCGCAAGGCGATCGAGGAACCGGTCAACGCGATCGTCGACGCCGTGAAGACCACTCTCGACAAGTGTCCGCCGGAGCTGTCCGGCGACATCATGGACCGCGGGATCGTCCTGACCGGCGGCGGAGCCCTGCTGCGCGGTCTGGACGAGCGGCTGCGCCGGGAGACCGGCATGCCCATCCACATCGCCGAGGACCCGCTGGACAGCGTGGCGCTCGGCTCCGGGAAGTGCGTGGAGGAGTTCGAGGCGCTCCAGCAGGTCCTGGACGCCGCGCCCCGCAGATGACGTAACGCTTCGATTCCGCCGTACGAGATGATCTCCTCTCGCGCGGCGGATCGTTGATATTCAGGCATAAGCTCCCACAAAGCGCCCTTGGTCATCTTGGCCCGGGGCTACCGCAATTCCCGATCCCGCTTCCTGATACTTGCTTCCTACATCCTGTTCTTGGTTTTTCTCTCGAGGAAGGGCACGGCCGCCGCACGTGAGGGACACACGAGAGAGCCGGCTGCTCCTGGTGCTGCTGATCGCCGTAGCGTTCGCGCTGATCACGGTCGATATCCGGGGTGGGGAGGACTCGCCGGTCGACGGTGCCCGGCAGGCCGCGGCCGCGGCCTTCGGTCCGATCGAGAACGGCGTGTCGTCGGCGGTGGACCCCGTCGGCAACGCCGTCTCCGCCGTCCGTGACTCCGGTGAACGCCATGACCGGCTCACCGATCTGGAGAAGGAGAACGCGGCTCTCAAGGCGAAACTCGGCAGCGACGACCGCAACCGCAGCCGGCTGACACAGCTCGACAAGATGCTGAAGATCGCCGGAACGGGCCAGTACGGCATCAAGGGCGCGGAGGTCATCGCGATAGGAGCGGCCCAGGGCTTCTCCTGGACCATCACCATCGACGTCGGCGCGAACGACGGCGTCAAGCGCGACATGACGGTCCTGAACGGAGAAGGGCTGGTCGGGCGGGTCACCACCGTCGGCCCCCACACCGCCACCGTGCTGCTGGCCAACGATCCCGACTTCACCGTCGGCACCCGGACGGAGGCCTCCGACGAACTCGGCTTCGCCTCCGGACAGGGCGACCGGCCGCTGCGCGTCGAACTCCTCAACGGCAAGGCCGACGTGAAGAAGGGCGACCGGCTGGTCACCTTCGGCTCGCAGGCCGACAAGCCCTTCGTCCCCGGCGTCCCGGTCGGCGTCGTCTCCCGCGTCGACCCCTCCGGCGGCGACCTCACCCGCACCCTCTACGTCACGCCGTACGTCAGCTTCACCAAGCTCGACATCGTGGGCGTGGTCGTCGAGGCCCCGAAGAAGGATCCGCGCGACACCGTGCTCCCCTCGAAGCCCAAACCGGTCCCCACGCCGACGGTGACCGTCACGGTCACTCCGAACGCGAACGCACCCGTAGACGGCCAGCAGCAGTAGGAGCTGACAATCCCCATGCGCGTCAACCGGATCCTGCTCTCCGTCCCGCTGATCGTCGTCGCCCTGGTGATCCAGGTGAGCGTCCTCGCCCGCCTCCACCTCCCCGGCGCCGTCCCCGACCTGCTCCTGCTCACCGTCCTGGGCCTGGCCATGGTCTACGGCCATGTCGGCGGGGCCCTCATCGGCTTCGGCGCCGGCCTGCTCGCGGACCTCGCCCCGCCCGCCGACCACGCCGCCGGGCGCTACGCCCTCGTGCTGTGCGTGATCGGCTATCTCGCCGGCCTCATCAAGCCCGAGAGCGGGCAGATCAAGTCGGCCACCGGCCCGATGGTCGTGGTCGTCGGCGCCGCCATCGGCTCCACCCTGCTGTACGCCGGGGTGGGCGCCCTCGTCGGCGACACCGCCGCCCGTCATGTCGGCCTGACCGGGCTGCTGTTCACGGCCGCCCTGTACGACCTGCTGCTGGCCCCGTTCGTCGTCCCCGCGATCATGTTCCTGGCGCGGCGCGCCGACAACGACCCCCTCGCCGAGGCCAACTCCGCCGCCAAGAGCCCCAATATCTCGTCCGGTTGGCTCTCCTCGGGGACGGGGCTGAGGATCGGCGGGCAGCGCGGCGGATTCAAGCTGAAGGCGGCCAAGTCACGGGCGACGCGAGCGGGGCGCATCAAGGGGGTCAAGCGGCTGTGAGGGCGGATGCCGGCGCGCTGGGCGCGCCAGTGGATGAATCACCCGAACGGGGAAGTTCAGGCGGAACGAGTCCTCACAGGCTGATCGTTCATCATTCGTCCGCGCATACACGTTCGTGTACCGAGTTCGCGTACTGAGAGGGGGAGACAGCCGCAGTGACCAACATTCCCGAGACCGGTCGGTCCACACGGGTCCAGATCAGGCTCGTCGTGATCCAGATCCTCGTCCTCTCCCTGCTCGGCACCCTGGGCGGCCGCCTGTGGTACCTGCAGATCCGCGAAGGCGCGGCGTACGCCAAGGAGGCCTCAGGCAACCACGTCCAGCAGGTCGTCGAGCCCGCCGTACGCGGCTCGATCCTGGACGCGCGCGGTGTGCCCCTCGCCGACAACGAGACGCGGCTGGTGGTCTCCGCCTCCCGCACCGATCTGCTGAAACAGAAGGACGACGGCAAGGCGGTTCTGGCCAAGCTCGCGGGCGTCCTCGGCCTGAAGCCCGAGGAGGTCGCGCAGAAGGTCCGGCTGTGCGACGCGAAGACTCCCCAGCCCTGCTGGAACGGCTCGCCCTACCAGCCGATCCCCATCACCGACGAGGCCACCGCCAAGCAGGCCCTCCAGATCCGGGAGCGCGCCGAGGACTTCCCCGGCATCACCGCCGAGCCCGAGGCCGTGCGCCGTTACGCGGCCCCCGGCAACGCCAACACCGCCCAGGTCCTCGGTTACCTCTCCCCGGTCACGGACGACGAGCTCACCAAGGCCCAGGACACCGACTCGCCCTACCTACGCTCCGACCAGGTCGGCCGCAGCGGCCTGGAGCGCCAGTACGACAAGGAACTGCGCGGCAAGGCCGGCGTCACCCGCTACGAGGTCGACAACCTCGGCCGGGTCATCGGCGAGGCCGAGGCGGACGCGGCCCAGCCCGGCTCCAACCTCGTCACCAGCATCGACGCCCGCGTCCAGCGGGTCGCCGAGTACGAGCTGAACAACGCGATGAAGATCGCCCGCACCCAGTTCGACAAGATCACCGGCGAGAACTACAAGGCCGACTCCGGGGCGGTCGTGGTGATGGAGGCCAAGACCGGCCGGGTGGTCGCCATGGCGTCCGCCCCGGCCTACGACCCCAATGTCTGGGTCGGCGGCATCTCCGCCAAGGACTACAAGAAGCTCACCGGCAAGAACTCCGACTACCCGCTGCTCAACCGGGCCATACAGGGTCAGTCGGCGCCCGGTTCGACCTTCAAGGTGGTCTCCACGGCCGCCGCCGTCGAGGCGGGTTACGAGTGGGACGGCGGCTACCCGTGCACCAGCTCGTACTCGGTGGGCGGCCAGGTCTTCAAGAACTTCGAGGGGGAGAGCTTCGGCCCCATCTCGCTAGGCCGGGCCCTCGAGGTCTCCTGCGACACCGTCTTCTACGGCCTCGCGGACCGGGAGTGGAAGAAGGACGGCGGCATCAACCCGAAGAAGGGTGAGCCCAAGGACTTCTTCTACAAGGCCGCCCACCAGTTCGGCCTCGGCAAGGAGACCGGCATCGACCTGCCCAACGAGGTCACCGGCCGGGTCCCGGACCGTCAGTGGAAGGAGTCCTACTGGAAGGCCAACAAGGACTCCTGGTGCAAGTACGGCAAGAAGGACGGCAGTTACGTCGAGAAGATCGCGTACGAGAACTGCCTCGAGGGCAACAAGATGCGCGAGGGAGACTCGATCAACTACTCCATCGGCCAGGGCGACACCCTCGTCACCCCGGTCCAGGAGGCCGTGATCTACGGGGCCCTCGCCAACGGCGGCACGATGTACAGCCCGACCATCGGCAAGGCGATCGTCAGCGCCGACGGCAAGTCCGTCCACGAGATCAAGCCCAGGGTCCAGGGCAAGCTGCCGGTCGACAAGGCGACCATCAAGGGCATGGACGCCGCGCTGGAGGGCGTGGTGACCCGCGGTACCGCCGCCTGGAAGTTCGGCGGCTGGCCGCAGGAGGAGATCCCGCTGCACGCCAAGACCGGTACCGCGGAGGTCTACGGCAAGCAGACGACGTCCTGGCTCGCCACGTACAGCAAGGACTACACGGTCGTCATGACGATCGCCCAGGCCGGTACCGGCTCGGGCGCCTCCGGTGAGGCCGTGCGGCACATCTACAACGCGATGTACGGCGTCTCCGACGACGGCAAGATCGACAAGAAGAACGCCCTGCTGCCCACCCCGCAGACCAGCCTGCCCAAGGTCCAGGCGGACGGCACGATCAAGTCCCCGAAGGTCTCCAAGGACCCGGCGAAGGAGCAGCGCGCCAGCCAGGAGACCGCGCCCGCGCCGGACGAGACGCAGACGGCGGCCACCGTTCAGCAGAACACCAGCACCAACCGCGACACCCGCAGGCGAAGGCGGAAGAGGGGAAGCCGGAGGATGTGCACATGACCGGCGCGAACGGTTTCTCCGTCTCCGGATACGGGCCCGAGCGGGCCGGCTGGACCCGGGTCTTCGCCCGTGACTCGCTGGCCCGGCGGCTGGACTGGCCGATACTGATGTCGGCCATCGCCCTGTCGCTGATCGGCTCGATCCTGGTCTTCTCGGCGACCCGCAACCGCACCGAGATCAACCAGGGCGACCCGTACTACTTCCTCATCCGGCATCTCATGAACACCGGCATCGGCATCTGCCTGATGATCGGCACGGTCTGGCTCGGCCACCGCACCCTGCGCAACGCGGTTCCGGTCCTCTACGGGCTCTCGCTCATGGGGATCCTGGCGGTGCTGACCCCGCTGGGCTCGACGGTCAACGGCGCGCATTCCTGGATCGTGATCGGCGGCGGCTTCTCGCTCCAGCCCTCGGAGTTCGTGAAGATCGCGATCATCCTGGGCATGGCGATGCTGCTCGCGGCCCGGGTCGACGCGGGCGACAAGCTCTACCCCGACCAGCGCACGGTGCTCCAGGCTCTCGGGCTCGCGGCCATCCCCATGCTGATCGTGATGCTGATGCCCGACCTCGGGTCGGTCATGGTCATGGTGATGATCGTGCTGGGTGTGCTGCTGGCCTCCGGCGCCTCCAACCGCTGGGTCTTCGGACTGCTCGGCGCGGGCGCGGCCGGCGGGATCGCCGTCTGGCAGCTGCACATCCTGGACGAGTACCAGATCGCCCGCTTCGCCGCCTTCGCCAACCCCAGCCTCGATCCCGCGGGCGTCGGCTACAACACCAACCAGGCGCGGATCGCGATCGGCTCCGGCGGTCTCTCCGGCGCCGGGCTGTTCCACGGCTCACAGACGACGGGCCAGTTCGTCCCGGAACAGCAGACGGACTTCGTCTTCACCGTGGCGGGCGAGGAACTGGGCTTCCTCGGCGCGGGCCTGATCATCGTCCTGCTCGGTGTGGTCCTCTGGCGCGCCTGCCGGATAGCGCGTGAGACGACTGAGCTGTACGGCACGATCGTCGCCGCGGGCATCGTGGCCTGGTTCGCCTTCCAGTCCTTCGAGAACATCGGGATGACCCTGGGAATCATGCCGGTGACGGGTCTGCCGCTGCCGTTCGTCTCCTACGGAGGCACGTCGATGTTCGCGGTCTGGGTGGCGGTGGGGCTGCTTCAGTCCATCCGGGTGCAGCGGCCCATGTCGGCGTAAGAGGCGCAGGAACGCGCCAGACCTCGTGGTTTCCCCTGGTTCGGTCGTGATTCGGGTCCGTTGGCACTGCCGTTCGGGCCCGACTCGGACTAGGTTCGGTCTATGACGGAGACGAAACGCGAGATCGAGCGCAAGTACGAATCCGATGAGAGCGGGCTCCCCGACCTGACCGGCGCCGGCGGCGTCGCGTCCGTCCTCGACAGAGGTGTCGCCGAGCTGGACGCGACCTACTACGACACCTCCGACCTGCGCCTGGCCTCGGCCTCGATCACCTTGCGCCGCCGCACCGGGGGCTCCGACGCCGGCTGGCACCTGAAACTGCCGGTGGGACCCGGCGTCCGGGACGAGATCCAGGCCCCCCTCTCCGAGGCCGTGCCCGACGAGCTCGCGGGGCTGGTCCGGTCCCGCGTGCGCGAGGGGCAGCTCGTGCCCGTGGTGCGGCTGCGCTCCAGCCGGGACGTCCGCGACCTCGTCGACGCCAAGGGACGGCTGCTCGCCGAGGCCAGTGTCGACGCCGTTCGCGCGGACAGGCTGTTCGGCGGTGAGGGCAGCGCCCAGTGGACCGAGATCGAGGTGGAACTCGCCGACGGCGGCGACCCGGCCCTTCTCGACAAGGTGGAGAAGCGGTTGCGCAAGGCGGGCGTACGGCCGTCGAAGTCGGCGTCGAAGCTGGCGCGGGCGCTCGCGGAGACGAAGGGCGGGCATCCGCGGCCGAAGGACACCGGCCCCGCCGAGCCCGTCACCGCCGGAGACCACGTCCTGGCGTACATCCGCGCCCAGCGGGACGCGATCGTCGAGCTGGACCCGGCCGTGCGCCGGGACGCCGAGGAGGCGATCCACGACATGCGGGTCGCCACCCGCCGACTGCGCAGCACGTTCCGCTCCTTCCGCAAGGTCCTCGACCGGGAGGTCACCGACCCGATCGGTGCCGAACTGAAATGGCTGGCCGGGGAGCTCGGCGTGGGCCGCGACCACGAGGTGCTGGCCGAGCGGCTGGGCGCGGCACTCGACGAAGTGGCCTCCGCCCTGGTCTCCGGCCCGGTCCATGACCGGCTGCACGCCTGGGGCAAGGCCGGGGAGCACGGTTCCCGCCGCCGGCTGCTCGGCGTACTCGACTCGCGGCGCTATCTGACGCTCCTCGACACCCTGGACGCCGTGGTCGCCGCCCCGCCGACGCTCAGGGCGGCCGCCAGGAAACCGGACAAGGTGCTCGCCAAGGCCGTACGCAAGGACTTCGGGAAGGTGTCCGAGCTGATCGAGCAGGCCCTGGACCAGCCGCCCGGCCACGACCGCGACGAAGCCATGCACGAGGCGCGCAAGAAGGCCAAGCGGACCCGCTACGCGGCGGAGACCGCCGCCCCGGCGATCGGCGGCGCGGCCAAGGGTCTCGCCAAGTGCATGAAGTCGTTGCAGAGCCTGCTCGGCGATCACCAGGACAGCGTCATGGCCCGCCGGACCCTGCGCGAGCTGTCGGCCGTGGCACACGCGGCGGGGGAGAGCGCCTTCACGTACGGGCTGCTGTACGGCCGTGAGGAGGGGCGGGCGAAGCTGGCGGAGGAGGCGCTGCCGCAGATGTGGGAGACGACGCAGGCGTCGACGGAGGTCTAGGCCGGCCCACGGCGGGCTTTCTCGCGGGCGGGGGAGTCCCTCGGTCGGGTTACGCTTGATGGTCTCCCTTCCCCCAGCCCTCGGCCGGGGGCGCCCCCGTCAGCTCACGAAGGTAACCCCGCGATGTCTGTCGAGTCGGTCTTCCCGCAGCTAGAAGCCTTGCTCCCGCATGTGCAGAAGCCGATCCAGTACGTGGGCGGCGAGCTCAACTCCACCGTCAAGCCCTGGGAGTCCTGCGACGTCCGCTGGGCGCTCATGTACCCGGACGCGTACGAGGTGGGTCTGCCCAACCAGGGCGTCATGATCCTCTACGAGGTGCTGAACGAGCAGGAGGGGGTCCTGGCCGAGCGCACGTACAGCGTGTGGCCGGACCTGGAGGCGCTGATGCGGGAGCACGCCGTCCCGCAGTTCACCGTCGACGGCCACCGTCCGGTGAAGGCCTTCGACGTGTTCGGGCTGTCCTTCTCCACGGAGCTGGGCTACACGAACATGCTGACGGCGCTTGACCTCGCGGGTATCCCGCTGGAGTCCAAGGACCGCGGTCTCGACGATCCGATCGTGCTGGCGGGCGGCCACGCGGCCTTCAACCCCGAACCGATCGCCGACTTCATCGACGCGGCGGTCATCGGCGACGGCGAGCAGGCCGTGCTGGACATGACGAAGATCATCCGTGAGTGGAAGGCGGAGGGCCGGCCGGGCGGCCGCGAGGAGGTCCTCTTCCGTCTCGCGAAGACGGGTGCGGTGTACATCCCGCGCTTCTACGACGTGGAGTACCTGCCGGACGGCCGGATCGCCCGAGTGGTGCCGAACAAGTCGGGCGTTCCGTGGCGCGTGTCGAAGCACACGGTCATGGACCTGGACGAGTGGCCCTACCCCAAGCAGCCGCTGGTTCCGCTCGCCGAGACGGTCCACGAGCGCATGTCGGTGGAGATCTTCCGCGGCTGCACCCGCGGCTGCCGCTTCTGCCAGGCCGGCATGATCACGCGCCCCGTGCGCGAGCGGTCGATCACCGGCATCGGCGACATGGTGGAGAAGGGCCTGAAGGCGACCGGCTTCGAGGAGGTCGGCCTGCTCTCGCTGTCCAGCGCCGACCACAGCGAGATCGGCGAGATCGCCAAGGGCCTCGCGGACCGCTACACGGAGGACAAGATCGGCCTGTCCCTCCCCTCCACCCGCGTGGACGCCTTCAACGTGGACCTGGCGAACGAACTGACGCGCAACGGCCGCCGGTCGGGCCTGACCTTCGCACCCGAGGGCGGCTCGGAGCGCATGCGCAAGGTCATCAACAAGATGGTCTCCGAAGAGGACCTGATCCGGACGGTCTCCACCGCGTACGGCAACGGCTGGCGCCAGGTGAAGCTGTACTTCATGTGCGGTCTGCCGACGGAGACCGACGAGGACGTCCTCCAGATCGCCGACATGGCGATGAGGGTGATCGCCGAGGGCCGCAAGGTGTCCGGCCAGAACGACATCCGCTGCACGGTGTCGATCGGCGGGTTCGTGCCGAAGCCGCACACGCCGTTCCAGTGGGCGCCCCAGCTCTCCGCCGAGGAGACGGACGCGCGCCTGCAGAAACTCCGGGACAAGATCCGCGGCGACAAGAAGTACGGCCGCTCGATCGGCTTCCGCTACCACGACGGCAAGCCCGGCATCGTCGAGGGCCTCCTCTCGCGCGGCGACCGCCGTATCGGCGCCGTCATCAGGGCCGTCTACGAGGACGGCGGCCGCTTCGACGGCTGGCGCGAGCACTTCTCCTACGACCGCTGGATGGCCTGCGCGGACAAGACGCTGCCCGCCTTCGGTGTGGACGTCGACTGGTACACGACCCGCGAGAAGTCCTACGAGGAGGTCCTGCCCTGGGACCACCTGGACTCTGGCCTCGACAAGGACTGGCTCTGGGAGGACTGGCAGGACGCTCTCGACGAGACGGAGGTCGAGGACTGCCGCTGGACGCCCTGCTTCGACTGCGGGGTGTGTCCGGCGATGGACACTCACATCCAGATCGGTCCGTCGGGCAAGAAGCTGCTGCCGCTTGAGGTCAAGAAGACGGCTTCGACCAGCTGAGACGGGGCCCTGGGGTGAGTGAGGCGCAGCGGCGGATCGCCCCCGAGCGGAACGGGGCCCAGCCTTGTCGGGGCCGGTCCTGTCCGATCAGGCTTCGCAGGCGCAGCCGGAGGTGGTCTTCGCCGCGCTGACGCTCACCGTCGGGTCTGTCGGCGTCTCGGCGTCGGTGCAGCAGGCGTTCACTCCGCAGCAGGCGTCGGTCGGTGTGGCCGCCCGGGTGTCGGGCTCGGAGAGGGCCGGTTTGGTGGCGTGGACGATCGCCGAGTGCATGCCGTCGGCCACCGTGTGCGTCGGCCTGATCTCGACGTCCGTGAAGCCTGCCGCCTCCAGTCCTGCACGGTACTCCGCGAAGGAGAGCGCGCCCGCGATGCACCCCACGTGGTCGCCGCGCTCGGCCCGCTGGGCCGGGGTGAGGGAATCGTCGGCCACCACGTCGGACACCCCGAGCCGGCCGCCGGGCCTGAGTACGCGGTAGGTCTCGCCGAAGACGGCGGCCTTGTCGGTGGACAGGTTGATCACGCAGTTGGAGATCACGACGTCGACGGTGTTCGCGGGCAGGGGGAGTGCCTCGATGGTGCCCTTGAGGAACTCCACGTTCGTCGCACCGGCCTTCGCCGCGTTGGCGAGTGCCAGGGCGAGCATCTCGTCCGTCATGTCGACGCCGTACACCCTGCCGGTGGGGCCGACGCGCCGGGCGGACAGCAGGACGTCGATGCCGCCGCCGGAACCGAGGTCGAGGACGCGGTCGCCCGCGCGCAGTTCGGCGACAGCGGTCGGGTTGCCGCATCCCAGGGACGCGGCCACGGCCTCGGCGGGCAGGCTGTCGCGTTCGTCGGCTGCGTAGAGGGTCGAGCCGAAGTTCTCGTCGACCTCGACGGGCTGGGGCCCGCAACACGCGGCCTCGCCTTCGGTGACCAGCACGGCTGCCGCCGCGTAGCGTCGGCGAACGGTTTCTCGCAGGTCGGTGGTCTGATCGGACATGTCTCGCTCCTGGATGACCGGGCATGGCGGTGCCCTGAACGGCTTGTATTGACGTTCGTTGATTCAACCTTGCGCCTTGGATCGAAAAACGTCAACATAGAGGCATGTCGAAACAAGAGCTGAGGATCCTCGGTCGGGAGGCCGATGGCGGCTGCTGCCAGGGGCTGGCCTCGGCGCCGCTGGACGAAGAGCAGGCGGCCGACCTGGCGAAGGTCTTCAAGGCACTCGGCGACCCGGTGCGGCTGCGGCTGATGTCGATGATCGCCTCACGGGAGGGCGGTGAGGTCTGCGTGTGCGAGTTGACGCCCGCCTTCGACCTGTCGCAGCCGACGATCTCCCACCATCTGAAGCTGCTGCGGCTGGCCGGGCTCATCGACTGCGAGCGCCGCGGGACCTGGGTCTACTACTGGGTGCTGCCGGGTGTCCTCGACCGCTTGGCGCGGTTCCTGGGCGTACCTCACTCCGTGAAGGAGCCGGCGTGAGCGCGTCTCTCGGTCGTCGTGTCGCCGCCGAGGGGGTGGGGACGGCGGCGCTGGTGGCCGTGGTCGTCGGCTCCGGGATCCAGGCGACGCAACTGTCACGCGACGTCGGCGTGCAGCTGCTGGCCAACTCGACGGCCACGGTTCTCGGCCTGGGGGTGCTGATCGCCCTGCTCGGGCCGGTCTCGGGCGCGCACTTCAACCCGGCCGTCACTCTCGCGGCATGGTTCACGGGTCGTGGAAGCGCGGACGGGCCGACACCGCGCGAGGTGGCCGCGTACATTCCGGCGCAGGTCGTGGGCGCTGCCGGGGGCGCGGTCCTGGCCGACGCGATGTTCGCCGAACCACTGGTGAAGTGGTCCACTCATGACCGCTTCGCCGGCCATCTGTGGCTGGGGGAGACCGTCGCCACCGCCGGGCTCGTCCTGCTGATCCTCGGTCTGAACCGGACGGGGCAGGGGCGCTTCGCTCCGGCGGCCGTGGCGTCCTACATCGGGGCCGCCTACTGGTTCACCTCGTCCACCTCCTTCGCCAACCCCGCGGTGACCGTCGGCCGGACCTTCACCGACACGTTCGCCGGGATCGCGCCGGCCTCCGTCCCGCCGTTCGTCGCCGCCCAACTGCTGGGCGCCGCGCTCGGCTTGGGCCTGACGGCGCTGCTGTTCGGCTCCTCCGTTGCCTCCGTTGCCTCCGTGGCCTCCGTGGCCTCCGATACCTCAGCCGGTCCCTCCGCCGATCCTTCCGCGGCCGCCCCCGCCCCCGCCGCCACCGCCCCCGCCGTCGTGCCCCGCGACGGGACCGAACTGGCCGCCTCCGCCCCCTGAACCGCCGTCCCAAGGAAAGTCATCCGTCATGAGCGACTCCGCCCAGCGACCCTCCGTCCTGTTCGTCTGCGTGCACAACGCCGGGCGTTCCCAGATGGCCGCCGCCTTCCTCACCCACCTCGCCGACGAGAAGGTCGAGGTCCGGTCGGCGGGGTCCGCCCCCGCCGCCACCGTCAATCCGGCGGTCGTCGAGGCGATGCGGGAGGTGGGCATCGACATCACCGCCGAGACGCCGAAGATCCTGACCGCCGAAGCGGTGCGGGCGTCCGACGTGGTCATCACGATGGGCTGCGGTGACACCTGCCCCGTCTTCCCCGGCAAGCGCTATCTCGACTGGCAACTCGAGGACCCGGCCGGCCAGGGCGTCGACGCCGTCCGCCCGATCCGCGACGAGATCGAGCGGCGGATCCATGACCTGGTGAGCGACCTGGTCGGGTGAGCGCCGCATCCGCCGGGGCGGCTGTAGCGTCTACGTCGACATGGACCTGGAGAAACCGCCCGTCGCAGTGCCCGCGCGGCCGCCCGTTCAGCCGCCCGAGGGGTGCCTCGTCGTGGCGGTCCGGCTGCCCGTGCGGATCGTCGTGCTGGTGCTGGTCCTGCCCGTGCGAATGGTGTGGGACGCGCTAGTCGTCGCGGGGCGGTTCCTCAGGGACACCGTGCTCCGGCCGCTGGGGCGGGGCCTGTTGTGGCTGGCGAAGGCCCTGTTGGTCTGGCCGCTGGTCGGTCTGTGGCGGTACGTCGTCGTCCCGGGGGCGTGGGCGCTCCGGTGGCTCGGTCATGTACTGCTCGTGGTGCCGGTGGTGTGGTTCCACCGGCACGTCCTCACCCCGGTCGGGCACGGCCTCGCGTGGCTGGCCCGGGGGATCCGGGCCGGGCTGGCGTGGGTGTACGCGCGCGTGCTGACGCCGGTCGGGCAGGCGGGCCGGTGGCTGCTGAAGGGGATCGGGGCCGTTCTCGCCGCCGTAGGGGTCGGTGCGTACACCGCCGTGGCATGGCTGGCGCGGTACCTCGTCGTCATTCCGGCGCGCTGGATCCACGCGTGGATCCTCGCGCCGGTCGGGCGGGCGGTCGCCTGGTGCGCGCGTGGGGTGTGGTGGCTGCTGACGCTGCTCGTCACCGGGATCGGCGTGGTCCTGTACTGGACCGCCCGGATCCTGCTCGTGCTGCCCGCGCTCGTCCTGTGGCGCTGGGTGCTCGTCCCCGTCGGACGCTTCCTCGCGGTCGTCGCGCGTGAGGTGGGGGAGGCCCTCGGGCACGCCTGGCGGATCGCCGGACGGATCTCGCTGACCGTCGGACGGTTCCTCGGGACCCTCTTCCGGTGGATCTTCGTGGAGCCGGTGCGGTGGGTGTACCGGACCGTCCTGACCCCGGCCGGGCATGTCGTCCGGGACGCCGTGCTGCGCCCCGCGGCCCGTGCCGCGCGCAGCGTCGGCCGGGCCACCCGGCAGGCGCTGGCCGCCGCCCGGGAGACGGCCCGGCAGGCCCGCGCGGACGTGCGCCGGATGCTTTTCGGTGAGTCGAGCCGGCCGGAGGCGGTCGGCCGGCGGGAACCATCGGCGGACGAGACACGTACTCTTGGTAGGAGTAAGACCGCTCTCACGAAGGACTGAACGACACTGGGCAAGCGACAGCCCGAAGGCCCGCCGCCCGCACCCGCGGTGCAGCGCATCCGATTGCGCTACACCAAGCGCGGCCGCCTCCGGTTCACCAGCCACCGTGACTTCCAGCGCGCCTTCGAGCGTGCGTTGCGCCGTGCCGAGGTGCCGATGGCGTACTCGGCGGGGTTCACGCCGCATCCGAAGGTGTCGTACGCCAATGCCGCACCCACCGGCACGGGCAGTGAGGCGGAGTATCTGGAGATCGCGCTCAGCGCTGCGCGTGACCCGGAGAAACTCAGAGCCCTCCTCGACGAGTCGCTGCCCACCGGGCTGGACATCGTCGACGCGGTCGAGGCCCGGACCCCGGGGCTCGCCGACCGGCTGACGGCTTCCCTGTGGGAGCTGCGACTGGACGGTGTGGACCCGGCCGACGCCGATCGCGCGGTGGACGCCTTCAACAAGGCCGACGCCGTCGAGGTCCAGCGCATGGCCAAGAACGGCGTCCGGACCTTCGACGCCCGCGCCGCTGTCGTACAGCTCGAAACGCACAGTGAACCCGCTGATAGGCCGACGGACCAGCCCTGTGCGATACTGCGGCTGGTAGTTCGGCACGTGACGCCTGCCGTACGACCCGACGACGTCCTGTCCGGTCTTCGCGCCGTGGCCGACCTGGCGCCGCCGGTCCCCGCTGCGGTGACCAGGCTGGCGCAGGGGCTGCTCGATGAAGAGACCGGCACGGTGACCGACCCGCTCGCGCCCGACCGCGAGGCAGCACAGGCCCCCACAACGGCCGAACCCGCTGCCGCCGCGAAGGCGTCCGCGTAGGGAAGGTCCCGCGAAGGGACGAACGTCGTAGCGCCGCCCTCGTACTCGGGAGCCACCTGGGTCGGGCGGCGAACCGACCAGAAGACTTTCGCCAGGCCGTACGCATTGGGTGTACGGAACCGGCGAGACAGGACACAGAGAGCTCCCGTGCGGCGCCCGCGCCCCGGACGGCGGCACCGCGCATCGCGCGAGCCGCGGACGTCAACGGCGATCGATCCCCGTGATCGACGCCGGACCAGGCGCGGCGCCCGGGAGCCCGACGGGAGAAACGCCCGCATGCTCGAGCCAACCGAATCCACAGAGTCCGTCACGGACTCCGAAGCGAACACCCCCAGCGACACCCTGCCGCCGCGTCGTCGGCGCCGTGCCGCTTCCCGGCCGGCGGGTCCGCCGGCCGCCGGCGCCGATGCCCCGGCCGAGATCACCACGCCGGCCATACCGGCCGTGGAGTCCGCCGAGCAGTTGGCGGCGGAGGACCTCGAAGACGAGGCCGCCGAGGCAGCCGACGAGGCGCCCGCCGAGGCCGCGCCCCGTACGCGACGCCGGGCCACCCGCCGTGCCTCCGCGCCCGCCGGCGCTCCGGCCGCCGCTGAGGCCGTTCTGCCGGTGGCCGCCGAGGTGAGCGCGCCTGCCGCGCAGGAAGCCCCCGCCGCGGAAGCCGCCGTCGAGGAGACCCCCGCCGAGGACGCCGCTCCCCGCCGTGGCCGTCGCCGGGCCACGCGTCGCGTGACCACGCCGTCCGAGACCACGCTGTCCGCGTCCGCCGAGGCCC
>NZ_JBHWUU010000117.1:0-22987 GCF_042737375.1 Streptomyces sp. NPDC060000 | reverse complement strand
TCAGAAGGCCACAGAGCACCCGAAGGAGGAAGAACCCCCTGGCCACGCGGCCAGGGACTCAGCGCGGCTCAGAAGAACTCACGGGATGTCGCACAGTTGGAATCCAAGCTTCGGACGTTGGCCTGCTCGGTTGTGTGGCGAGGGCGTCTGGTCGCGCGTTCTCAAGAGAACGCGGCTTGTCATTACCTTGCGGGCCGTGCACCCAAGGAGTTCAAAAGGGCGGCCGCGTGTTCGGCGTCGTCCACGCTCACGGCGAAATCCTTGCCCTTGCCGGTGCGAACGACCAGGCACTCGCCGCTGCGCAGCATCACCGTGGTCCCCAGTCCGCTCAGCCGGTATCCCCAGCCGCCGACCTGAGCGGGCGTGCGGTTCTCGGTGCGGGCCGACTCGATGTCCTCGAGGGCCCAGTGACGGCCGGGCCAGCCGAAGGGGCCGAAGGTCACGTCCAAGCCGCGTTCGGTGACGCGCGCCTGTAGCGAGGAGCAGCCCAGAACCAGCACACAGGCGAGCGCGAACGGCGTGGCGGCCAGCGCGGCCGGAGGGTCCGCCAGACCCGCCAGCACCGCCACTGCGACGGCGATCGCGAGCAGCCCGGTCACGGCGGAGACCGCCTGCAGCCAGGGGTTCGACGTGCGTGCGAGCCATACGAGCCGCTGCCCGGCGGGGAGGTCCAGCACCGGACCGTCCGTCGCCGGCGGGGTCTGCGCCGGCGCCCGCTGCGCGGCCAGGAAGCCGATCGCGCCGGCCGTGGCCGCAACGACGAGGGTGCCCACGACCCAGCTCGTCACCGAGTCGGCGTCGCGCCAGTTCGCATGGTCGAGGTTGGCCCGCACGATCGAGGCTTGCCCGCCGAGCAATGTCACACCGCCGAACCCGAGGCCTGCGACGGCCCATCCCGGTATCGCGCCGTCGGCGCCGGTCCCCGCCCGGCGCAGCGCCAGCGCGACGACGGCGGTCAGCACCGCCCAGAGGAGCGCGGGGAAGAGCGCTGCGGCCCACAGCGGCATGGAGCCGTCGGGCCTGCCCGAGCCGGCGTTCCAATGCGTCGCAAGCCGCCCGGGCAGTCGGCTGCTCGCGGTCGGCGGCAGCGCCACCAGTAACACCAGCACACCCACGCACCAGCCGACGGCCCCCCACGCAGCTGTGCTCCTGCGTCCACGGTCGGTCACGGAACCTCCCTGATCATGTCGATGACGTCGGTCTTGCTGTAACCCAGGCGCGCCGCGTCGGCCACCAGGTCGCGCACACGGTCCAGCAGCACGGAGCGCCGGCCGGCCCCGTCGGCCACCGTCACGCCCCGCCCCCGCCGGAACTCGAGCACGCCTTCGTCGCGCAGCGCCCGCAGCCCGCGCAGGACCGTGTTGACGTTCACGTCCAGCGCCCGGGACAGGTCCCGGGCCGGAGGGAGCCGGTCGCCCGGCACGCACTCCCCTTCGGCGATGGCGCGTCGGATCGCTCCGGCCACCTGCTCGTGCAGGGGGCGGTTGCTCGCGGTGTCCAGTCTCAGGAGCATAGTGCTAATTACGATAGCACCAACTAGTTCATGTGGCTGTCGGATTCCGGACGCTCGCGGCCCGCGCCGGACGTCGAAGTGCCAGGCAGGGCAAGGCGGGACGGCGCCGATCCGGAAAGTGCACCGGCGCCAACCGAGGTGGGACGTCTCGTCCTGGACTGCGACGCGCTGTTGCTTCCGGACACCGACCAGTCGATGATCGTCTGCTCCGCCGCAGCCGGTACGCGGGAGAGCAATGCTCAGGACTTGCGGCTCGGCCTCGGGTGGGCATCGGGAAGGCGCGCCTTCCCGAGTGATGGTCATGAGTCACTGAACAGGCCGGCGTTGGCGCGTCGGTCGGGAAGGTACGCCGCGCTCCCCACAGTCAACGACGACGGCTCCACCGGGAACAGCTCTCTGATCGACTAGATCGTTCGCGACGGCGCGCGGCGGATGTGAAGCTGCGCCACCAAGGTCACCCGTGGCGCGAGCAGCCCGGCCGCGGCACTGGCGATGGTGTTCAAGCGCGTGGAGTCCGCTCAAGAACGCCGGCGCGCGGTCACCGCACCCCACCTCGTGGTCCTCGTGCGCGCCGGGCGCGGTCCGAGAAGGGTCATATCGTCGAGTGTCCCGGGGGCGCCGCAGCCTGATCACCCGTCACCCAAGCCACAGCCCTTGACCATTGCCTGCTGCACTACCGCACCTGCGCATGCGGATCAGAGCAGGCAAGGTCCACCTGAAGGATGACCACGGGCTCCGCCGTCCGACGGAGGAAGAGGCCCCCTGGAGCTGACGCACGTCGGATGGGCGATGCGCGAGGCTGGAGTCCTCGCCGAGGAAGGGGCATCCAGGTGGAACGCTGGGACCGGGTCGGGAGGATCGCGGGGTACGGGGCGGCCCTGGCGCTATCACCCTATTTGTTGGTCAAGGTGGTGTGGGTTGCCGGCTCTCTGCTGGGCCTGGCACCGATCGGGGAGGGCTTCAACCTGGCCGGTTGGGTACTCCTCAACACGGTGACCATCGGCATGGCGGGAATCGGGATCGCCTTGGCACTCGCTCTGGTCCGGCCTTGGGGCATGCGGATACCAGGGTTCCTGGTGGCCTTCTGCGCCTGGACGGGGGCGGGATTCCTGGTGTCGATCCTGCCATACGCCGTGCTCAGTACGGTGCTCGACGCCGGGCGCGGCACAGCGGCCGACAGCGGGGGCGATGACCCTTCCCTGCCCGGCTGGGAAGGCGCGCTGATCCAATTCAGCTTCATCGGGATGGGGTTGGGGCTGGCCTTTGCGGTCCCGGCCTACCTGCGCCGGCGCTGGCCGGAGGCGTTCGACCGTCAGGTCGGGGACGGTACCCCCACCGTTCCGACGTGGGCGGCAGCCGTCGCGGGCATCGTCGGTCTTGTCTGGGCGTACTGGGCGGCCGGCGGCACCCTCGGAATCGCGAGACCTGCCGAACGGGACATCAACTGGTACCTGCTGACGAGCGTCGGCGCGCTCTGGGCTCTCGCCGGCGCCGCCGCCAGCTGGACGCTCGCCTGGAAGAGTCCGGCCTGGGTGCCCCATCGGCTCCTGCTGGCGCTCGGCTGGCTGGGGTCGGGCTCGCTCTTCGCCTGGAGCGGCTGGAAACTGCCTCTGACCTTGTTCGTCGCCGTGGCCGACCCCGCCGATGTCGATCTACCGGAGAACCTCGCTGTCGCCCCCGTGTTGCACCTCGCCGCTGTCGTGGCGGGGGTCGGCATGGTGAGAACACTGGTCCGCTCACGCCCACGCACCGGCGCCGGCCCGACACTCATGCACGAGTAGACCCTGGGTGACACAGACGGCGCACACAGACGGAGCAGCCCGCCACTCGAGATGGCCGGCCACACCCTGATCCACAAGAATGGACAATTGCTCTACGCGGGAGGCATCGGCACTCGACGTACTACGTGTTATCGGCACCGAACGGATGTCGGCACTTCCCCAGCAGGAGCATCGCGTGAGCAGGGTTGGTCCAGTTCATCCGTACCGGCACCCCGCCCCGCGCCACATCGTCCTGGCATGCCAGCTGCCCGGCGCAGCCGGGGTATCGCCGGGCGAGTCAACGGGACAATGAGTTGATCTTGAAGCTCCGGTGACTGCCCAGCTCTCCGGTTCACCCTCGGCGAGGATGCGGTAGGCCGTGGTACCGAGGGGTGCTGCCCCTTGCTCACACCCTGGAAGTCGCCGCGTTCGTTTATGTGGTCGGCCACACAAGTGATCGGCGCACCCCGAAGCGAGCCGAGGTGGCTGCCTTCGCTCCTGCGTCCGGCATTACTTGGCTAGCCACATGATTGCTGTTACCTTGATTATGTGGCCAGCCACACTTTTGGTGGCCAAAGGGAATGGAGTCATCATGAAAGCAATCGTTTTCGACCGGTTCGGCGGTCCGGACGTGCTGCACGAGGCGGACATCGAGGTCCCGCAGCCCGGCCCCGGCCAGGTCCGGGTCCGTGTGAAGGCCGCCGGACTGAACGCGCTGGACGGCAAGATCCGCGCCGGGATGCTGGAGGCCGTCCGCCCGACGACCTTCCCCGCCGTCCCCGGTGGCGAGCTCGCCGGCGTGGTGGACGCCCTGGGTGAGGGCGTGAGCGACGTGCAGGTCGGCGATGAGGTGCTGGGCTGGTCGGACACCGGCTCGTACGCCCAGTACGCGCTGGCCACCGCCGTGGCCCCCAAGCCCGCCGACCTCGACTGGCAGCACGCGGTCGCGCTGCCGGTGGCCGGTGAGACGGCCGAGCGGGTCCTGAACCTGCTGGGGGTGGCCGCCGGGGAGACCGTGCTGATGCACGGCGCGTCCGGAGCGGTCGGAACCCTGGCGGTCCAGCTCGCCACGGCCCGCGGAGCGCGCGTGATTGCCACCGCGGGCCCCTCCAACCAGGACTACCTCACCTCGCTCGGCGCCACCGCGACCGTGTACGGCGAGGGCCTGGTCGAGCGGGTGCGGGCGCTGGCCCCCGACGGCGTGGACGCGGTGTTCGACCTGGCCGGGAAGGGAGCCCTGGAGGACTCCATCACCCTGCGGGGCGGCACCGAGCGCATCGTCACCATCGCCGACTTCGGGGCACGGCAGCTGGGCATCACCTTCTCCCAGGGGTCCCAGGAACGCTCGACCGCCCGCTTGGCCGCCCTGGCCCAGGACGCCGCGGCCGGCAAGCTCGTCACCACCGTCACCGCCTACCCGCTCGACCAGGCGGCCACGGCCCAGCAGGTCAGCGACGCCGGGCACGTGCGGGGCAAGCTCGCCCTGACCGTCGGCTGAGCACGCCCTCCCACCGCCTCCCCACGACCACCCGCCGCTTTTCGGTGACCGGCCGGTCACCGCCATATCGAAGGACCCCCTCATGCTGGATTCCCTGTGGACGCCGACCACTCTTGGCGGCATATCTCTGCCGCACCGCCTGGTCATGGCCCCCATGACCCGTGACCGCTCCACACCTGAAGGCGTACCGACCGAGCTGAACGCCGAGTACTACGCCCAGCGGGCCTCGCACGCGCTCGTCATCACCGAGGGAACCCAGCCCTCCGCCGACGGCCAGGGCTACCTCCTGACCCCCGGCATCCACAATGACGAGCAGATCGCCGGGTGGCGCAAGGTCACCGACGCCGTGCACGCGGCCGACGGCCGGATCGTCATCCAGCTGATGCACGCCGGACGCATCGCCCACCCCGACAACACCCCCCACGGGCGCCTGCCGGTGGCCCCTTCGGCGATCCGGCCGGCGGGCGTGATGTTCACCGCGTCCGGGCCCCAGGAGATGCCGACCCCCCGTGCTCTGTCGACACAGGAGGTCGCGGCGACCGTCGACGACTTCCGCCGCGCCGCAGCGGCCGCCGTCGCGGCCGGCGCCGACGGCGTGGAGATCCACGGCGCCAACGGCTACCTGGTGCACCAGTTCCTGTCCGACAACACCAATCAGCGCACCGATGGCTACGGCGGCTCGATAGAGGGCCGCATCCGCTTCGCCGTCGAGGTCGCCGCAGCAGTGGCCGACGAGATCGGCGCCGAGCGCACCGGTATCCGTATCTCCCCCGCAAACCCCTACAACGACATCGCCGAGTCCGACACCGCCGAGCTGTATCCGGCGCTCCTGGACGCCCTGCGCCCCCTGGACCTGGCCTACCTCCACGTGATGCACGCCGGCGACGAGGAACTGCTGGGCACTCTGCGCGCGCTGTGGCCGACCACGCTGATCCTCAACCGGGGCGGCACCGACCTGCCCGCCCGCGCCAAGGACATCGACAACGGCACGGCCGACCTCGTCTCCGTCGGCGCCCTCGCGCTCGCCAACCCGGACCTGGTCGAGCGGCTCCGCGCCGGCGCACCGCTGAACACCCCCGACCCGGCGACCTTCTACGGCGGCGGAGTGGCCGGCTACACCGACTACCCCACCCACACCGGCTGAGGAACCGACCCATGCCCACCCCCGAACCCCGCATCCCCACGACGGCCGGCGCAGGACCGATGAGCTACGCGATCTTCCAACTCGCCCGCGCCCACCGCGCCTACGCCGCCACCCTGCTGCGCGAGATGGACCTGCATCCCGGACAGGAACTGCTGCTGATGCACCTTCTCGACCGGGACGGCCAGTCCCAGTCCGAGCTTCTCGAATACCTCGGCGTGGACCACTCCACCATCTCCAAGGCGCTACGCCGCATGCAGGACGCCGGCCTGGTCATCCGCGAGCCGGCCGCACATGACCGGCGCGTCATGGTGGTCCACCTCACCGACAAGGGCCGGGCGATGCGCGAGCCCATCGCGGCCCTGTGGCAGGCCCTGGAAGAGACCTCCGCCCGGAATCTGTCGGAGCAGCAGGCGGAGTCCTTCGTGGAGACCGCGTACGCCATCACCGAGGCGATCAGCAGCCGCGCGCTGCCGGAAGAAGAGTCCGGGTGACTCCCCGGTGTGCACCCCGTGCCCGCGTACGCCACACCACACGTGGAAAGGGGCACGCGGACCGGGGTGCACACCGTCCCGCATGCGGCGCGACCACCGCCAGGTCGGCCATATCACCCATCCCGTCGCGGCTGCCTTCGGACGCGGCACGTTCCGGTGGCGAGGCGCACTGCGGATCCGCCCCCCACGGCCCGCCTCCATTGGCCCGCCCGGCACGCAGGCGCCTACGTCTGCAGCCACCTCTGCCGCCCCCACCAAGCCCCTCGCTGATGACCTGACGGAAGTGAGACCCTCATGCCTGCCACCGGCTCAACCACCCTCCCGGTCCTCGTCGTCGGGGCGACCGGCTCCCTGGGGAGCAAGGTCGTCGACGAACTCCTGGGGCGCGGCAAGAACGTCCGCGCCCTGGTGAGGCCGGCCAGCGACGCCAGCCGGCTCGAAAGCCGGGGCGTGGAGATCGCCCGCGGCGACATGCTCGACGTCGACTCGCTCGTGGCCGCCATGAACGGCGCCGACGCCGTCATCACCACTGCCGCCGGCTACACCCGCGGCGGCAAGAACGCCAACGACATCGACACCATCGGCAACGCCAACCTCGCCGAGGCCGCCCACCGCACCGGCATCCGGCGGTTCGTCCTGACCAGCATCCTCACCAGCGACCAGACGCCCGATGTCCCGCACTTCTGGCACAAGAAGCTCGCCGAGGACAAGCTCGAACAGCTCGGCGTCCCGTTCGTCGCCCTGCGCCCGGGGGCGTTCCTCGACCAGGTCGCGAGCATGGCGGGCGACCCGGTCGACAAGCGCCGCATGGTGTGGATCGGCAAGGCCACCGTCCCGCTGACCTTCGTCCACACCTCCGATCTCGCGGCGTACCTGGCAGCCGCGGTCGACGCCGAGGCCGAGGCCGGTGAGCGGATCGACATCGGTTGGGACCGTCCGGTCAGCATGCGAGAGGTGGCCGACGTGATGGGCAGCCGGGCCGGAAAGAAGATCAAGGTGTGGGTCGTCCCGTCCGCCGTCGCCCGCGCCGCGGGAGTTGTCGCCGGCCGCTTCATGCCCCTGGTCAAGGACATGGCCGCGATGTTCCGCTGGTTCGAGACCGGCCGCTACGTCGCCGACCCCCGCCGCCAGGAGCAGCTTTTCGGCCCCGTGCCCACGGCCGAGGAGTCCCTCGCCCGGTTCACCGACGAGCTGCGCACCGCACAGCACCGGTGACAGGCCGAGTCCCATTCTCGCCGCCCGGCGGCCCGACCAGGACGCCTCGGGCCCATCCCTCCTGGTCGAACCACTCCACAACGGTTCCGGCCGAACCGAACGGGTGACGGGGCGGGCGCCTCAGGGCTTCCCCGGCCGGGATGAGGGGCCCGGTGAAGCCCTGCGATCGCGGGGCTTCACCGGGTGTCCCCCATTGACAATCAGATGTCCGCACCTGACTGGGCGATTCGCCGGATGTCGACAGAGGATCGAGAGGTGCTGCGGCGACCACCTCGCCCCGGCCCGCAGCGTGGCGACCCTGCGGGCCGTACCCGATAAGTAAGGAACCGGCATGGACAAGCGTGCAGCATCCGCAGGCGCCGCCTCTGCGACGATGCGAGCGGTCGTCGTCACTCGGCCCGGCGGCCTGGATGCCCTTCAGGTCACCACGGTGCCGATGCCCGAGCCGCAGCCCGGACGGGTGCGCATCAAGGTGAAGGCGTTCGGCGTCAACGAGTCCGAGGTCACCACCCGAAGGGCGAGTCGGACCCGGAGGTCACCTACCCGCGCACCCGTAGCCCGGACCGGGCCGGGGAACTGCGGGGCGTGGGTGTCGACCATCCTCTGGTCGACGATGGCACCGTCGACCAGGTGCGCGAGCTGATGCCGGACGGCGTCGACGCCGTACTGGAACTGGTGGGCTGCTCGGTCCTCGCCGACACCTTCCGCACCGTCCGCCGCCACGGCACCGTCTGCTTCACCGGAGCCCTGGCGGGCCAGTGGACGATCCCCGATTTCATCGCCGCGGGGCGGCTCAAGGCCCCGGTCGCGAAGGTCTACCACGGCCTGGAACAGGTTCGCGACGCCCAGGCCGACGTCGGGGCCGGCACGACGCCGGGCAAGCACGTGGTGCTGCTCGACGACTGAGATACACACCCATCCGCGCCGACCGGAGCCGACGGCGGCATGCACGAAAAGGAGACTTCATGGGCGTCGACAAGGAAGAAACCAGCAAGACCATCCTGGAACTGGAGAAGTCCTTCAACGAGCGGTGGAGCGTCGGCGACAACCGCGGCTACCTCGACAACTACGCCGAGGAGATCAGCTACTTCGACCCGATCGAAAAGGACCTGGTCGTCGGCCGTGACGCGACCGTCGCCCACATCGAGGCGATCTACTCCAACCCGCACATCGTGCGCAACGAGTACCTCAATCCCGTCGTGCACGTCAGCGACGGCGGTGACTTCGCCGTCCTGGCCTACAACCTGAACACCTACGTGCTCGACGACAACGGCAACGAGCGGCAGCTGCGCGCCTGGAACGCCACCGAGGCGTACCGGCTGATCGACGGCGAGTGGCGCATCGTGCACTCCAACTGGGCGTTCGCCCAGACCGCGACAGGCGCGATCGCGTCCTGACCGGGGAGGATCCAAGGTGACGCACCCAACAGCGAAGTTACTGTCCCCGCTGCGCCGGCACCGGCACCGTGCGGGAGGTCGACGAGGACCGCTGCGGCCTCAAGGCCGTGGCGGCCGTGGGGGTGCGGGGCTTGTGCCGCGCTCGCATCACATGTCGGTCCTGGCCGCGCGGGCCGCGAAGGCGGCCGGGGTGAGGCCGGTGTGGCCACGGAAGAAGCGGCCGAAGTTCGCGGGATCGGTGAACCCGAGATGGACGGCCACAGCCCGGGCGTCCCAACCGGCGCCTCCCAGCAGGCGCCGGGCTTCGAGCAGGCGCCGCTCGTCGATGACCTCACGCACCCCCTTGCCGGTGGCGTCCCGGGCCGCGCGGCTGAGGGTGCGAACCGAACAGCCGAGCAGCCCGGCGTAGTCCGCGGCCCGGTGCAGTTCCCGGAAGTGCAGCTCCAGGGCGTCCACGAACCGTGCGTACGTGTCCCTGCGGCCCGTGCCGCCCGCCAACGCGCCGGTGGGGGTGACATCCGGGGAGTTGGCAAGGCGCAGCAGCAGCGATTCGAGCAGGCTGCGCCGCAGGGCGTGGTGGACATCGAGCCGGCGGCGCCCCAGTGCACGGTGCTCGTCCAGGAGCTGGAGCGCCGTCTGCCGCAGCCAGGGCGCGTCATCGGGGTGCGGGCTGAGAACGGCAGGGGCCTCGTGCGCGGTGAGCGGGGCCAGCATGCGGGCGGCGTCGGACGTCAGCACGTCCGGCTCGAACAGGATGAACAAGCCGCGGGCGGCGCCCGGCGGATGCCAGCACTGCGCGTGCCCGGGACGCACCCACAGCCACTGGCCGCGGGCGACGGTCCGCGTGACGTGGTCGACATCGTGGAGCAGCTCGCCCTCGGTGACGAGGATCAGGTAGTGGAAAGTGGCGCGGCCCGGACGGGGCGGATTCCACGGCCAGTCGTCGTGCTCGGCGAAGAAGTCCTCGACGGTGCTCACCTCAAGGCCGTACGGAGTACCGACCGGGGGCTGGAAACCGTACAGCGGAACCGTGGCCTGCTCGGCCTGCCCGCTGCGTCCGACGCGTGGAGTACGCCTGGAGTGTCGCTTGTCGACCATCACGTGTCCGCAGTTTACCGCCCGTTTTGCCCGCGTCGCTGGAAAGGACGGGGCGTGCCGTCCGCGTCCTTGGCCGACGCCCCTGAAAGGAACGCTCATGAACGGATCGACCCTGCAGACGTTCGCCGCCGAGTGCGCGGAGGAACTTCCCGGAGCGCGGTTGGAGCAAGAGGCACTGGATCTCGCTGGGGCCCGGGCGGGGCATCACAAAGCGGTGGTCGCGACGGCGGCGGGGTCGAGCAGGCCGATCAGGGCGTCGATGTCCTTGGCCTCCCACGCCGTTCTGAACTGCCTGACGATGCCGGCCCGCCCGGTACTCGGGCCGGCCGGGCTCTGCGCGGTGCGGATGCGACGGCGGGCGGACGAGGCCAGTTGGCGGCACGCCGCCGGAGTGCGGCCGACGATCTCGGCGACCTCGCCGAAGGGGTAGCGCAAGACGTCGTGCAGGACGAACGCGACGCGCCCGGCCGGGGTCATCGCATCGAGGACGACCAGGAAGGCCATCGTCACCGACTCGTCGAGGGTGACTCCCGCAACATCCTCAGCCCAGGAGTCCATCGAACCTGCTGCGGTCAGTACACCGCGCCGCCGGCCGGTCAGAACGGCAAGCGTCGACGCGCCCGGCGGCCGGCGGAGCCGCTGCGGCCCACGGCCCGCGAGCTGGACTGGAAGGGCTTGCTCAGCAGGCGCCCCAGCAGACCAGGGGCCTTGGAACCTGCCCGGGACCCCAGGCCCAGGGTGCGCTGGGCGCCATTCTGAGGGTGCCGACTCAGTCGCGGGACGACGAAAGCGAGTATCGCGAGGACTACACAAAAGGCGATCACGCCGACGATCATCATGTAAAAACTCCCAGGCAGGTCTAGACGGATCCAACTGCGTGCCACAACACGGACATGGCCCTGTTCGCTATCGACCGACTGCCCGCTTCGGCGCAGGACACGCCAGGCAGACAGAGTTGGGTCACGCGAGCCCAGGCGCGACGTCGACGGCCCTGCTGATGCCCAACCGGGCCCGGGCCCGTCGCCAGCCGGGGCCGACGTCGGCGTGCTGCAGGAGCCCGTGGCCGCTGCCGCGACACCACCGCTTCCGTTTGCGCCATCGCCGCAGGGTTCCAGGCAGCCGCATTCTTCGGTCGCGCCGGCTCGTACGCCGGGTTCGCCCGTCTTTGCCGCAGCTGGCCTGCGCCTTGAGTGCGGAATCCGGCATGGGCCATCAGGTCCAGGACCTGTCAAATGACGCGCGCCTGGCCCGGTCCGGACATGTTTCGGCCGCTCACGCACCCGGACTGCCTCTGCCGTCACACGGCGGTGTTCAGGCCGGGAGGAAGGCCGGAATAGTGGTCCTGCGGTCAGTGGTGGTGCTCTGTTTCGGCGTCAGGGGCAGATGGGCGGTGATCCGTTTTCCCGTAGTGCGAAGTGCGACGACGACTCTGTCGCTGACTGTGTGGACCAGGCGCAGTCCATGACCGCCGATGCGGCGGGGATCAGCCTTCTTCGCCGCCGGCTTCGCGGTGGAACTGTCCCACACGGTGATCGTCAACTCGTCGCTGGACAGCTGCAGGGTCATCCCGCAGGGGCCGGGAGCATGCCGGATGGCATTGGTGACCAGTTCACTCGCGGCGAGTTCGGCGTCGGCAGCCAGGGCGGGCGGCACTGCGGTGCGGCCAGTTCGCGGGGCGTGGCCAAGGAAGGCACGCAGGGCTTGTCGGGCGTCCGCGGCACGGGCCGCGCCCTCCCCCCAGGTCGCGCCGTAGCACAGCGGGGTGCCTCCCTCCGGACCGTACTTGTCTGCCGTCTGCTTCCTCAGCGGGATGACCATATGGCGCTCTTTCGTCGCGTTCACCGTTCGCAGGCGCTTCCGTCCTTTCGGCTACCCGGGTGCCCGGCGCGCACACCGTGGACGCTTGCAATGCCGCCATCTGCGCGCCTGCCGGTCAGGGCTGGGTAGCAGCGTCGCTGTCGGGGCGGAGGGCGAAAATCTGGTCGGGACCGACGATGCGCAGGACGCGCAGGGTGTGCGCGGGGACGGCGGCGAGCACGATGTCGGCCTGCACATCGTCGGCGACATGACGGGCGGCGATCAGGGCGCTCATGCCGCTGGAGTCGCAAATCGCAGACCGGTCAGGTCCAGGACGAGGCGCTGGCCCGGCTGGAGGGTGAGCGTGGTCAGCAGATCCCGCAGTTCGGGGCGGTGGTGTAGTCGAGTTCGCCAATGAACTCCAGGACGGGACCGGTCGCGGCGTCTCGACCTGGCTAATGTGCGGCCCGCGCCACTCGTTCACCGTGCACATCGGCAGGGGCCGGCCGTAATGACGGCCGGCCCCTACGAAGAGGTGTGTGCGAAGTCAGATCACCACCGATACCAACGACCGCGGCCACCGCCGGCGCTGGTGGAACGCATGACGAAGCCGAGCAGCCACAGCACCAGCACAGCCAGCGCCACCCACCACAGGATCTTGACGGCGAAACCGGCGCCGAAAAGGATGACCGCGAGAAGCAGAACAAGAAGCAGGGGAACCATAGTTATCGACCTCCTGCCCCTCCGTCTGCCCGGCCATTCCACCACCATTCACGGCTGGAGCCTTGTTTATGAAGCCAAAGCCGGGACACGAGTGGGTTACCGCGACAGCGGCACCAAAAGCTACGAGGAGGCATGTGCCATGACTGCCGACGAGAAGGCCAAGGCGAAGACCGAGCAGGCCAAGGGTAAGGGCAAGGAAGTCCTGGGGAGCGCCGTCGGCAACGACCGCATGGCCGCCGAGGGACAGGCGGAAAAGAGCAAGGGCGACGCTCGTGAGGCCAAGGAGAAGGCCAAGGACGCTTTCAAGCACTGACGTCCGCTCTCCTCAGGGCACAGGGCCTTCCCGGAAACGAGCCGGGAAGGCCCTTCTCTGTGCGCCGGGGGACACCGCCCATGCATCCCGCTCCCCCGCTGCTCATCTCAGGGCCCGCCCCCGTCCGCTCTCGCCTACCTGGGCGGCCACGTCGGCTCCTGCGCCGCCTGTCGGCGCACGTCCCGCGTGTACGGGCCCGACGGCAGCACTTCATGGACGCCCTTGGCTCTCCTTCGGGTGACTGCGCTGGGCGGGCGTCGCGGTGCGGCTTCCCCGCCTGTGCGGCCGTGTCGCGTTTTCGGCCGTCGGACGCAGGCACTCGATGAGGTAGTCGCCGGTGTCCGGGTCGATGGTGACGCCGTGGGTCTCGCTGCGGAATCCGGGGAAACGGCGGTCGAAGGACTCCAGGGCGCCGAGGTATCGCAGCAGCGGGCCGTCGGGGCCGCCGACGCTCTCGCCGGGCATGAGGACGGGAATGCCCGGCGGGGTGACGGTGACCATGGCGGCGGCCACCTGTCCGGGCGCGTCGGCCAGCCGTACACGGTGCGTGCCGCCGCGGACCAGCCGCTGGTAGCACAGTTGCGGTGGGGCGACGGGCTCGGGCAACTCCCGGAACGCGGTGTCCAGCAGGTCGACGAGGCGGGACGAGCGCAGGTGGTCGTGCATGTCCTGGCACAGCTCGCGCACCGTGAGACCGGTGTAGCGCCGGGAGTGCTCGGCGGCCAGCGCGGGCAGCACGCGGTCGAGGCGGGCGTCCTCGTCGTAGAGGGCCTTGAAGTCCATCAGCGCGTCGAGGAGCGTCCCCCACTTGCCCTTGGTGATGCCCATGGAGAACAGCACGAGCGTGGTGTAGCTGTCGGTCTTTTCCACGACGATGTTCCGCGTGGCCAGGTACGCCGTGAGCACCCGTGCCGGGATGCCCCACGCGGCCGTCCGTCCGGTGGCGTCGATGCCGGGGCAGGTCAGGGTGACCTTGATCGGGTCGAGCATGCAGTAGCCGTCGGTGAGTTCAGGGAACCCGTGCCAGTCGGCGCCGGGCGCCAGGTGCCAGCACGACGGCTCGGTGCGCAGCAGGTCGGCGGGTGCCTCTTCGAACGGCAGTCGGGTGCCGGTGTCCGGGTCGGTGACCGTCTCGGGCTGCCACACCCCGAAGAACCACGGCGGTCGGTCGCCCGCCTCCTCGATACGGCGCCGGATGCGCACCATCTCCTGACGGAAGCGGACCGCCTCGGTCACCGCCTCGTCGATCAGCCAGCGGCCCTGTGGTCCGTCCATCATCGCGGTCGCCACGTCCAGGGAGGCGATCATCGGGTAGAGCGGGGAGGTGGTGCCGTGCATCATCAACGCCTCGTTGAACCGGTCGTGTTCGACGGGCGCCCGGGGAGCAGGCCTGACGTGGATCATGGCACTCTGCGAGAGTGCGGCCAGCAGCTTGTGGGTGGACTGCGTCGCGAAGACCGTCGGGCGGTCCGGGCCGGGGAAGGTGTCCTCGTCCACCGACATGCCGTACCGGCCCGCGTAAAGCGGATGGAACCGGGCGTAGGCGAACCACGCCTCGTCGAAGTGCACCCGGGGAGCGCTCGCGGCGAGTGCCCGGGCCGCCGCCGAGGCGTCGTAACACAGGCCGTCGTAGGTGGAATTGGTGAAGACGGCGTACTGGGCGTCGGGCGACAGCGCATGCTCGGTCAGCGGGTTCGCCGTAATCCGGGCGGCCACCGAGGCCGGCGTGAGTTCCGCCGGGGGCAGCGGCCCTGCCAGCCCGTAGCCGTTGCGGGTGGGGACGAGATAGACCGGGCGGGCGCCGGACACGACCAGCCCGTGCAGCACCGACTTGTGGCAGTTGCGGTCCACCAGCGCGATCTCGTCACGGGTGACGCCGAAGTGTCCGACCACACGGTTGCAGGTGGAGTCCCCGTGCAGGACGAAGTAGGTGAGGTCGGCGCCGAAGACCCGGGCGGCGTTGCGCTCCGCCTCGCCGATCGGGCCGGTGTGCTCGAACAGGGAGCCGAGTTCGGCGACGGAGATCGACAGGTCACTGCGCAGCAGCCGCTCGCCGAAGTAGTCGTGGAAGGCCCGCCCCGCGGGTGACTTCAGCAGGGCGACACCGCCGGAGTGGGCCGGGGTGTGCCAGGAGTACTCGTGCGCGTCGTCGAAGCGGCGCAGCGCTCGGAAGAAGGGCGGCAGGACAGCTTCCCGGTAGGTGCGGGCGGCGGTGGCGATGCGGCCTGCGATGAACCCGGGCGTGTCCTCCAGCGGCCACACGTACCCTACGACCGACTCCGACACCCACAGCGGCAGGTTCTGTACGCCGTCGTCGGACATGACCAGGAAGACCGGCAGGTCCCGGAAGCGCCGGCCGATGGAGCGCAGCACCCTGGCGCCACCGGGTTCGCTCTCGGCGCCCCCTTGGTCCGGCAGCTCCCAGGCGAGCAGTGCGGCGGTCAGTCCCGCTTCCGTCCGCAGCACCGCCTCCGCGTCGGCGGCGCCGACCGCCCATCGGACGTCGAACCCGCGCGCCTCGATCGCCTCACGGATGCGTACCAACTGTCCGGCGCCCACACCCTCGTCCCGTGGATGCTCCCGTACCGCGACCAGAAGTTTGTCGTCAGTCATGAGTCCCCTCGTCCCGGCGGCAGCGCGCCGCCCCGTCGAATTCTCCGAGCGGATCGGGCGCGCCCGTGGCCGCACAGCCGCAAACCACCCACAGGGCGGAACGGCGGCGGCCGCGGCTGACAGAAGGGGTCCCGGCCGAGGCCGGCTGCTGGGGTAGGGCGGAGGTGTTGTCTGCCCGGCACCGTGTGTGGCCCCCGCGTCGCTCGGCACGTGGTGCATCGGGGAGGGGTGATTACTCGATGTGTCCGGTGTGGGGGTCGGCCTGGGAGAGGAACTCGCGGACGGCCTCTTCGAGAGGGGTCCTGCTGGACGGCACCGCAGGGTGGATGCTGAACCCGAACCCGTACTGGGGGTCGGGCCCGGTGAGCCAGGTGAAGTGGTAGGTGCCCGGCTTGCCGGCGGGCTGGCTGACCTCGAACTCCTCACCGTCGACCGGCAGCCGCCACGGCTCGTTCGTCGGCATCGCAACCTGCTTTCCCTGACGGAGTTGTGGGTGCAGCGCACGGTGTCCTCACCGGACGGCTGCGGACGGCCGGCTCCGCGGCGGCCATGCTTCGGACTGGCCGTCGGAAGGCTCCGTCCGAAGATCTCGCGGCGCCACGGTGAGGGTGGCAGGTCACATCTGGCCACCGTCGAGGGGCTCGGCGCGCTGTCACCGGACGCGTTGAACTGGGTCGCCTACGCCGAGGCCATCGTGGTCGCCCTGGTGGCCGCCGGGGCGGGGGCGCTCACCGCGGCGCTGCCGATCACCTGGTCGTCGTCGCACTGCTGGGCGTGCTCGCGAAGACGTCGTACGGCGCGACCGTTTTCGTGACGATCCTCTGCGCCGGCCTTGGTTGCCAGGCCGGCGCGACGGCAACGGTCGGTCAGGGGCGGTCAGCGGTGCCGCCGGCGGTAGGGGCGGCGCTCTGCTGGTGGCCGCCGGGACGCGGTGTCTGCTGGGTGTCGCGGATGCTGTCGTGGGCGGCCGCGGCGATGGCCTGGGGTGTGATGCCGAACTCGCGGTACAGGCGCTCGTAGTCCGCTGAGGCGCCGTAGTGCTCCAGGCTCACGATGCGTCCGGCGTCGCCGACCACGTCGCGCCAGCCCTGTCCGACGGCGGCCTCGACGCTGACACGGGCGCGTACGGCCGGCGGGAGGATCTGGTCCTGGTAGTCCTGGGTCTGAGCGGCGAACCACTCCCGGCACGGCATCGACACCACCCGCACCGCGAGACCGTCTGCTGCCAGCAGGGTGCGGGCCTCCAGGGCGAGGTGTACCTCGGAGCCGGTGGCGACCAGGATGACGTCCGGTGTCGCGCCGTCCGGCGCGTCGGCCAGGACGTATGCACCGCGGGCCGCTTCTTGCGCAGGGGCGTACTGGCCGCTGTCGCGGTCCAGGACGGGCAGGTTCTGGCGGCTGAGGATGAGTCCGGCGGGGCGGTCGTGGTGTTCGAGGACGGCGCGCCAGCAGGCGGTGGTCTCGTTGGCGTCGGCGGGGCGCACCACGTCCAGGCCGGGGATGGCGCGCAGAGCGGCCAGGTGTTCCACGGGCTGGTGGGTGGGGCCGTCCTCGCCCAGGCCGATGGAGTCGTGGGTCCACACGTAGGTAGCCGGCAGTTGCATCAACGCGGCCAGGCGCACTGCGGGCCGCATGTAGTCCGAGAATGTCAGGAACGTGCCTCCGTAGGGGCGGGTCAGGCTCTGCAGGGCGATACCGTTGAGGATCGCGCCCATGGCGTGCTCGCGGATGCCGAAGTGCAGCGTGCGCCCGTACGGGCCGCCCTTGTAGTCCTTGGTCTGGCGGCCGGCCGGAACGAAGGACGGCTCCCCGCCCATGGTGGTGTTGTTGCTGCCGGCCAGATCGGCGGACCCGCCCCACAGCTCCGGCAGCACCGGGGCCAGAGCGGTCAGGATTTCGCCCGACGCGGCGCGGGTGGCCATGCCCTTGTCGTCGGCGGGAAAGACCGGCAGGGCGTCACTCCAGTTCTCGGGCAGCCGCTGCTCCTGCAGACGGTCCAGCAGCGCGGCGCGTTGTGGATTCGCCGTGCGCCATGCCGCGAACTTCTCGTCCCACTCCTCGTGCGCCCGTCGGCCGCGGTCGACGGCTTGGCGGGTCCGGGCCAGAACATCGTCCTCGACGGTGAAGTGCCGTTCGGGGTCGAAGCCCAGCAGCCTCTTGGTGGCAGTGATCTCGTCCTCGCCCAGCGCGGATCCGTGGGCCTTTCCGGTGTTCTGCTTGTTGGGGGCCGGCCAGCCGATCAGGGTGCGCAGCACGATCAGGGAGGGCCGGCCGGTCTCCTCCCGGGCCGCGCGGGTGGCCTCCAGGACCGCGTCGACGTCCTCGACGTATTCCCCGGTGCGGGTCCAGTCGACCGTCTGCACGTGCCAGCCGTAGGCAGCGAACCGGGCCGATACGTCCTCGCTGAAGGAGATGTCCGTGTCGTCCTCGATGGAGATGTGGTTGGAGTCGTAGAAGACGATGAGGTCGCCGAGCTCCTGGTGTCCCGCCATGGACGCGGCCTCGCCGGTCACGCCCTCCATCATGTCGCCGTCGGAGGCGATCACGTAGACGTGGTGGTCGAAGGGGCTGCTGCCCGCTTCGGCGTCCGGGTCGAGCAGGCCGCGCTCGCGGCGGGCTGCCATCGCCATACCCACCGCGCCGGCCATGCCCTGCCCCAGCGGCCCGGTGGTGATCTCCACCCCGCGGGTGTGCCGGTGCTCGGGATGCCCGGGCGTGGCCGAGTCCCAGGTCCGGTACGCCTCCAGATCCGCAAGGTCCAGGCCGAAGCCGGCCAGGTAGAGCTGGACGTAGAGGGTCAGGCTGGAGTGGCCGCAGGACAGCACGAACCGGTCCCGTCCCAGCCACTGGTCGTCGTTCGGGTCGTGCCGCATGATGTTCTGGAACAGCAGGTATGCCAGCGGGGCCAGGCTCATCGCCGTCCCCGGGTGGCCGTTGCCGACCTTCTGCACGGCGTCTGCTGCCAGCAGCCGCGCGGTGTCCACCGCCCGCACGTCGACCGTGTCCCACCCCGCCTGCTGGGCCACCGGATCTGCCAGGGACCTGTCGCGTCGCGCCGTGTTGCCCGACTGCTCACTCGTCACGCCGTTACTCCTTCGTCAAGCGATGGTGGAACACGGCCGACCGCTCCGATCCGGACGTCGACCTGCTGAGGGGGGCAGAAGTCATTGCGCCGATCTGCTGTCCTGCGCCGTGCCGGCCCCGGAGTGCATCTCGCGGTCCACGGTGGCGGCGAGCTCGGTCCAGCTGTCTTCGAACTTGGTCAGTCCTTCGCGTTCCAGGGTGTCGGTGACGTCCGCGAAGTCGACGCCGGCGTGTTCCAGCGCTTCGAGATGTGTGGTGGCGGCGGTGTAGTCAGCGGCTGTCGGCGGATGGCCGGAGAGACTGCCGTGGTCGGCGAACGCGGCCAGTGTGGTGCCGGGCATGGTGTTCACGGTGCCCGCGATGACCAGTTCGCTGACGTACATCGTGTCGGGGTAGGAAGGGTCCTTGACTCCGGTGGACGCCCACAGTGGCCGCTGGACACGGGCCCCCGACGCGGCCAGCGCCTGCCAGCGAGGCTCGGCGGTCACCTGCTCGAACGCCTGGTGTGCCAGCCGGGCGTTGGCGACCGCGGCCTTCCCCTTCAACGCCGCGGCGTCGGCGCTACCGATCGCGTCCAGACGGCGGTCGACTTCGGTGTCGACCCGGGAGACGAAGAACGAGGCGACCGAGTGGATGCCCGACAGTTCGTGCCCGGCGGCCCGGGCCTGCTCCAGACCGCTCTGGTATGCGTCCATCACCGCGCGATAGCGGTCCAGAGAGAAGATCAGTGTGACGTTGACGCTGATGCCAAGGGCCACGACTGCAGTGATGGCGGCCAGTCCCTCGCGGGTGGCCGGGATCTTGACGAACAAGTTCGGCCGGTCGATGGTCTTCCACAGCTTGCGGGCCTGGTCGATGGTGGCGTCGGTGTCCTTCGCCAGCCGGGGGTCGACCTCGATGGAGACCCGCCCGTCAATTCCGTCGGTGCGCCGGTGGACCGGGGCGAAGACCTCGCAGCCGTCGCGTACGTCGTCGGTGGTCAGCGCGAACACCGCGTCATCGACGCTCGCTCCCTCGCCGCCCAGCCGGCGCAGCTGCTCGGTGTAGCGGTCTCCCTTGGACAGTGCGGAAGCGAAGATCGTGGGGTTGGTCGTCACTCCTGCCACGTGCCGCTGCGCGATCAGCTTTTCGAGTTCTCCGCCGGCCAGCAGCTCACGGGACAGGTCATCGAGCCAGACCGACACTCCCGCGGCGGACAATGCGGCAAGCGGATCAGACACAGCGGAGACAGACATGCGCAAACCTCCAGAGGGGGTGCGGCGCCGCTCGGCGGGGAAACTGAGCCCGCTGACGCTGCTCGTCCGGCGGACGGACAGGTCAGCGGTGACACCAACACGGTGCGGGTCCCCGCTTTCGCCCGGCTCACTCATGGGCGCGGTTCTTGAAGCGTCCCTTGCGGGTGCGCCCTCGGCCGCCGGCGTCCGCTGGGGTGCGGGGAGCGGCCCGCGGGTCCATACCCTCCGCGGCTGTCTGAATATCTGCCTAACGGGGAACCCGCCTCCTCAGAGGGCTTGCTTCACCGGTCGGGGAGGGCGCGAGGCGCGTCCTTGCCGACCGGTCTCAGCGGCTCCCGGGGCGGCTCCACGCCACCTGCCCACTTCGCAGAGAGCTCATCTTCATGACGAGTACCACGGTGCGCCCCCCGCGCTCGGAAACCTCCGGCAGTGACTTCGCCCGGTTGTCGAGGAAGATCGCGGATGCCGGGTTGCTGGGGCGCCGGCCTGGCTATTACGCGCTTCGGATCACCACGGTGGCCGGGCTCTGTGCCGGCGGGTGGACCGCCTTCGCGGTCGTCGGCGACAGCTGGTGGACACTGGCGGTTGCGGCCTTCCTGGCCGTTGTCTTCGGCCAGGTCGCCTTGGTCGCCCACGATGTGGCCCACCGGCAGGTGTTCCGCCGACGCCGGGCCAGCGAGGTGTGCGGACGGATCGCCGCAGCGGGTATCGGTATGGGGTACGGCTGGTGGCAGGACAAGCACACCCGTCACCACGCCAACCCCAACAACGAAGAACTCGACCCCGACCTCGACCCCGACCTGCTGGTCTGGTCCCAGGACCAGGCCCGGGCCGCCACGGGACTGCCCCGTCTGATCGGCCGCTGGCAGGCCTTCTTGTTCTTCCCGCTCCTCACACTGGAGGGCTTCAACCTGCACGTGTCGAGCGGGAAGGCGCTGACCAACCGCTCGCTCAAGCACCGGACGCTCGACGGTGCGCTGCTGTTCGCGCACTGCGCGGCCTACCTGACCGTCCTGTTCTGGTTCCTGCCGCCCGGCATGGCGATCGCCTTCATCGCCGTTCACCAGTGCCTGTTCGGCCTCTACCTCGGCTCCCTCTTCGCTCCCAACCACAAGGGCATGCCGATCCTGAAGGGCGAGGACCGCCCGGACTTCCTGCGCCGCCAGGTACTCACCTCACGCAATGTGAATGGCGGCTGGTTCACCGACATTGCTCTGGGCGGGCTGAACCACCAGATCGAGCATCACCTGTTTCCCAGCATGCCCAGCCCCAACCTGCGCAAGGCCCGTATCCTCGTCCGGCGCTATTGCGAGGAACTGGGCGTGGACTACCTGGAGACCGGGCTGATCGCCTCCTACCGTCAGGCGCTCACCAGCCTCCACCGGGCCGGGGCACCTCTGCGGCGCGCCCGCGTCCACGCCTAGGGGCTTCGGGCGACACGGCCGGCGCGGCGTGGTGCTGCTGCCAGTCCGCCGGCCACCCGGGGGTCCGGTCCTCGTCCGCCGCCTTCGCCACGGCCCTTGCCCATGGTGGAGATGGCCGGGGCTCGATTCCGAGTTGATCGGCTGGTCCGCGCCCGCCGCGAGCAGTTTCCTCAGGAGTACTGCGGGATGAAGGGGGTGGCGGCGGAGCGGGCCCGCTCCCACATGCCGGGCAGCTGCTCCTCGGGACGCTGCTGCTCACCGTGCAGGGCGTTGAGTACCACCAGGCATCCGGTCAGGGCAGGCACCGCCCACTGCGCGACGGCCAGCTGCCGCTGGGCGTTGTCGAGGTCGATGGGGTGCTGGGCAGCCTTTTCGGCGTCCTGCGGGTCGGAGGAGGAAGCCAGCTCGACCTTCTTGCCCAGGACCCGGGCGTAGGCAGTGGCGGCCAGGGCCGCAGCGGTGACGAGGGTCTTGGCCGTGGTGGAGGCCCCCACGCCCTTCTGGACGGCGACCCGGTGAGCGTTCACCGCGAGCAGTCCGCCGCCGCCGAACAGGTGCGCGCCGATGGCCGCGGCGTTGACCGGCGTCCACTTCGCCCACCCCGACGAGGCGATCCGTGCCCTGGCCTGGGCCGTCTCGCTTTGATCCTTTGCTGCCCCGTTGAGACCGACAGCGCCCATGAGAGAGCCGCCGAACCAGGCTGCCAGACCCACATCGTGCAGGCTGCGGATGAGGGTATTGCGATCGGACATGACAGTGCTCCTTGAAACAGGGGGACGGGTGCCGACAGAAACGTCGAGCATCACCCCACCCTCGCCGGAGCGTGGCCCCGCCGCCATCACGACTGACCCGGACGGATGCAAGGCCCAGGAGGGAGACGCCAGGGCAGTCCGGTTGCGCAACGGCGGCTACCGAGACCGAAACAGCGCTGCCCTCCAGGATCACGTCGCACTCTCGGGCAGTGCCGGGCACCGCCTGGACGGCTGGTTCCGGCCCCGCCCGGGAGTGGTGCGTCCTGTCCTGGACGGTCGTGAGGCGCCGGTGAGGTCGGCTCCGGTGGCGGCGTCACGCCGGGAGTGGCCGATGCCGTGCCAGTCCAGGCACATGACGGTCGCGTCGTCCTGCAGGTGGCCGTCGTCGGCGTCGACGATCGCCGCGATGAGGGTGCGGGCGGGCCTCGCGCTGACCGGGGTGGGGCAGGTCACCTTCGATGTCACCCGCGACCAGAAGGGCCCCCGGGCCGGGAGCATCGTCCGCGCCTGACAGCTGTAGCGTGCGCCGCACCCGTCCTGTGACTGTGTAGAGTGGCATCACCGACGCGGGGTGGAGCAGCTCGGTAGCTCGCTGGGCTCATAACCCAGAGGTCGCAGGTTCAAATCCTGTCCCCGCTACGAGAAGAGAAGGGGCCCGGCATCAGCCGGGCCCCGTCTCTCATCCCGCCAGGCACCAGATCGTGGAAGTCCCGCCGCCGGGCGGCTCCCGGCCGGCACGGCAGAACACGCCCCACAACCAGCCGGCCACCCACGCAGCCGAATCTCAGGCGCTCGGAGTGCCCACAGCCGTGCAGCCCGTCGGGCACCCCGGGGGTGCCGTCGGCTGCGGCTACCGCTGAACAGCAGTGCGGGCCCCCCCCGGGCGCCCGGGGGGGGCGCCCGGCGGGGACGGGGGCGGGGGTGGGCCGG
>NZ_JBHWUU010000116.1:0-23713 GCF_042737375.1 Streptomyces sp. NPDC060000 | reverse complement strand
TGGGTGCGTCAGGTGCGTTGCCCGGTCCGTTTCGCCGACGCGGTGGGTGTCCTGTCCGGTGAGGGTGTGACGGGGTGTGTGGAGGTGGGCCCCGACGCGGTGCTGACGCCGATGGCCGAGCCGGCCGCGGCCGAGGGCACACGGCTCGTGGCACTGCAGCGCCGCGACCGCACGAGCGTCCAGGCCCTGCTGACCGGTCTCGGTGAACTGTGGACGGCCGGCACACCCGTCGACTGGAACGCCCTGTTCGCACTCCACGGCGGCCAGGCGGCCGACCTGCCCACCTACGCCTTCCAGCACCGCCCGTACTGGCTGGACCAGGTCGCCGGCGCATCGGTCGTGGGCAGGACGGCGGAGGCCTTCTGGGCGGCGGCGCGTGCGGGCGATGCCGGCGCCGCGGCCGAGGCGCTGCACCTGCCCGCCGAGTCCTCGCTCGCGGACATCGTCGCCGCCCTGGCGGCCGGCGCCGCCGCGCCGGCCCCCGGGGAGCCTGCGGCCTCCGGCGCGCCGGAGAACACGGCGGAGCCCGCGGCACTGCTGAAGGAGCGGTTCGCGAAGGCGCCGGACGGGGAGCGGCACGCCCTCGTGCTCGAGGTGGTGCGGGCCGAGGCCGCCGCCGTCCTGGCGCTGGGGTCCGCGGAGGAACTCGACCCGCGCGAGGAACTCCTGGACCTCGGCTTCTCCTCGCTCATGGCCGTCGAACTGCGCAACCACCTGGGCGCGGTCACCGGGATCCCGGTGCCGCCGACCCTGGTCTACGACTATCCCTCCGCCTATGACGTCGCGACGTTCCTGTGCGACGCGCTCGCCGCCTGAGAACCTGAGAAGGAGCACCCCCGTGACGAACGCCGTGCAGCAGTCGGCCTGGATCCGCCGCTTCCGTGAAGCGCCCGAGGCCCCGGTCCGGCTTGTCTGCCTGCCGCACGCCGGCGGCTCCGCGACCTTCTTCTTCCCGCTCGCGGAGGAGCTCAGCCCGCAGGTCGAAGTGCTCGCGGTGCAGTACCCCGGGCGCCAGGACCGCTACCGCGAACCCTGCGTGAACGACATGACGGAGCTGGTGGAGCGGACACTGGAGGCACTGCTGCCGTGGACCGGCCGGCCGCTGGCGCTGCTCGGGCACAGCATGGGCGCGACGGTCGCCTTCGAGGTGGCCCGGCGCATGGAGGCCGAGGGCATCGCGCCGCGGGCCCTGCTGGCGTCCGGCCGGCGGGCGCCCACCTGCGCGCCCGGCACCGGCATCGCCGCGCTGGACGACCGCTCGCTCCTGGCCGAACTGGAGCTGCTGCACGGCACGGACGCCCGCCTCTTCGAGGACGAGGAGCTGCTGCGCATGGTCATGCCGGCGATCCGCAGCGACTACGAGGCGCTGGAGGGCTACCGCTACCAGCCGGGCCCCGCGCTGGCCTGCCCCGTCGTGGCACTGGCAGGCGACAGCGACCGCAGGGTGAGCCTGGAGCAGGCCCGCGCCTGGTCCGACGTGGCCGACGCCGCCTTCGAGCTACGGGTGTTCGGCGGCGGGCACTTCTTCCTGAGCGAGCGGACCACCGAGGTCGCCGACGTGGTCAGGGGCGTGCTCGGGTGCTGACCTGGCAGGCGGATCGATCAGGTCGCAGGCGATGTCCAGCGCCGCGCTGATCAGCTCGTCGCCGCCGTCCTGCGCGCGCTCGGCCTCGTCACCGGCCATGTGCAGGGCGGCGATGGCCAGGCGCACGCGCAGGGAGGCGGCCGGGTCGCTCGCGCCGCCGGTCAGCACGCCCGGCCCGGTCAGCAGGTCGAAGAGCGTGACGATGTGACCGCGGACCTCGGCCGCCAGCGGCGTGTCCTGCAGCGAGGGCTCGTTCTCCTGCAGCAGCCGGGCCGCGGCCGTGATGCCGCTCGCCGTCAGCTCGGCGTAGCGCCTGAGCAGTTCGCGCCGGGTCTGCGGTCCCCCGGGCTGCTGTTTGCCCCAGTCGATGAGCTCGGCGACCGAGGTCGAGAAGTCGCCCAGGACGGCGGCGAGGATCTCTTCCTTGGACTTGTAGTGGTAGTAGAGGGCGGCCTTGGTGATGTCCAGCTTCTCCGCGATCATGCGCAGCGACGTGCCCTCGTAGCCGTACTCGGCGAAGAGCCGGAGGGCGACGCGCTGCGCGCGCTCACGCGTGTCGGTACGTCGGCCTGCCATGGAAGTCCTTCCTTCGCCCTCGTCTGCGCCCGAAGCCTACGGTCCACCGTCGCCGGCGCCGCACCTCACTTCATTGCTTGCCGATCGGCAGGCAATGGGCTACGTTGTCGGTGGCTTCAACTTTACCTGCCGACAGGTAATGAATGTGGGGTTTCCGCCCCCCGATCCCGAGAAGGTGTCATTCCGCGATGACCAAGACCGAGAAGTCAGCGGGGGCTCCGGCTGTCGACCCTGCCCGGCTGCACGCCCGCCGCTGGTGGGGACTGGCAGCCATCGCGCTCTCCCAGTTAATGATCACGCTGGACACGACGATCGTGACCATCGCGCTGCCCACCGCGCAGCAGGACCTGGGCATGTCCGACGCGAACCGGCAGTGGGTGGTGACGGCCTACACCCTGGCCTTCGGCGGGCTGCTCCTGCTCGGCGGGCGCATCGCCGACCGCATGGGCCGCAAGCGCACCCTCGTCACCGGCGTCATCGGATTCGCCGTGGTGTCGGGCATCGGCGGCATGGCCCAGTCCGGCTGGATGCTGATCGGCGCCCGCGCCGGGCAGGGCGTGTTCGCGGCCCTGCTGGCCCCCTCGACCCTGGCACTGCTGGTGACGATGTTCCCCGAGCAGGCCGAGCGGGCCAAGGCCATCGGCATCTACACCGCCGTACTGACCGCGGGCGGCGGACTCGGCCTGGTCGGCGGCGGCCTGATCACCAGTTACCTGGACTGGCGCTGGTGCATGTACGTCAACATCCCGATCGCCGTGCTCGCCACGTTCGGCGCGCTCGCCACCCTGCCGGCCCCGCCCGGCAGGGCGGACGCCAAGATGGACGTCTTCGGCGCCATCACCGGCTGCGGCGGCATCGCGGCCCTGGTCTACGGGTTCTCCGAAGCCGGCGAGCGCGGCTGGGAGGCCGGCCGGGTGTCCGTCTCACTGACCCTGGCCGCCGTCCTGCTGCTGGTGTTCGTCATCCTGCAGGCCCGGCTGCGCAGCCCGCTGCTCCCGCTGCGGATCGTGACCGACCGCAACCGGGGCATGGCCTTCGCCACCGTCGCGCTGGCCACGCTGGGACTGTTCGGCGTGTTCTTGTTCCTCACCTACCAACTGCAGGCCGTGATGGGCTACTCCGCGGTCAAGACCGGCGTCGCGCTGCTCCCGCTGGTCGCGATGAACGTCACGGGCGCGACCCAGATCTCCAGCCGGCTGCTGCCCAAGCTGCCGCCCCGGATGCTGATCGTGCCCGGACTCCTCGCCGCGGCCGCCTCGCTCGCCATCCTCACCCGGCTCACCCCCGACAGCTCCTACGCCGCGGTCATCCTTCCGGCCGAGATGCTGCTCGGGCTCGGCATCGGCACCCTGTTCGTGCCCACCGTGGCGGTGGCGACCAGCGGCGTCGACCCGCACGACGGCGGCGTCGCCTCCGCGACCGTCAACACCGCCCAGCAGGTGGGCGCTTCGATCGGCACCGCGCTGCTCAACACCATCGCGGCCAACGCCACCGCCGCCTACCTGAGCGACCACCACGGCGGCAGCGTCCTGCGCGACGCCACCGTCCACGGCTACTCCGTCGCCGCGACCTGGGCACTGGGCATCATGCTCGGCACCGCGCTGCTCGTGGCGGTGTTCATCAACACCGACCCGCGCAAGAGCGCGCCGGCCAGGACACCGGCCGAACCCGCCGGCGTCGGCGCCCGAAAGTAGCCCCAGCCCCCGGCCCCTTCCCGGACCCCGGCCCCCCGGACCCCGCCGCTCCCGCGACGGGGTCCGGGGGGCCGCGTTTCTGCACTTCGCCACCGGGCCCGTGGACAGCCACCCTGCCCTGCGCGCTCGCGGACACCCCGATCGACGCGGAGGACGCGGCGGGTGTGGCGGGTGCTGGAGGACCGGCTGACTGCCGGACTCGTCGGACTCGTCGGACGGCCCCGGAGCCGGCCCCGTCCTTCACCCATGCCGGTGATGATCAGCGAGGCGGCCCCACCGCCACGCCTGGCGCCGTCACCCTGGGGACATGCGCCGCCCGCTCTCTCTCGCCGCCGTCCTGGCCTGCGTCCTGCTCGCCGGAGGCTGCGTCGCCGTTCCCGCCGGCGCTCCGGCGCCGACCCCGCGCATGGAGGCGGCCGCCGCCCGCACGCCGTCCCCGCTGCCACCGGCGACCCAGGCCTCCGCCCGCACCGCCCTCGTCACCACCACCGCCGCCGAGGCGGCGGCGAAGCGGCACGCGGACCGCCCTACCGCGCAGCGGCGTTCCCCGGGTCCCGCCGGGCGGGAGCGCGCCCGCACCCCGGCGGCGCGGCAGCCGCACAGGGCCGCGCGTCCCGCGCCGCCCCGTCCCGCGCCGCCGCGCACCCGCCATCACAGCGCCGCCCCGGCCGCGCCCCGCGACCGGCCGGCGCGGCCGCGTACCGCCCAGCCGCAGTCCACCTACGACCTGCGCACCGTGTGCGGCTGGGCCCATCAGGTCCCCGCGCCGTCGGGGGCGGCCTCCCTCTGTGACTCCTACGTGCGCTGAACCGCCCGGCATCCGGGCCCGGGGAGCGCTTCCTGGAGCGGCGGGCCGACGAGCCCGACCGCTGCCCCGGACCCGGATGCGGTCCTCACCGGGTGGCCGGCCGCGGTCCGGGTCCGTCCCGCGACGGACATGGAGGTGCGGGGCCGTGCCTGGGACGAGGACACCCGCTACCGCTACGGCCCTGCCTCGCCGGGACCGACGCCCCGCCTTGGGTGCCAGGACCCCGTCGTACCGGGCCCCCGTCATACCGGGCCCTGGCGTACCGGGCCCTGGCGTACCGGGTACGCGGGCGCACCGGCCGTACCGCGCACCGGCCGTACGGTGCACCCGCCGTACCGCGCGTCCGGCGCGTCCGGCGCGTCCGGCGCGTCCGCGCACCCGCCGTACCGCGCGTCCGGCGCGTCCGGCGTACCGCGCACCCGCCGTACCGCGCACCGGCCGTACCGCCCCCCGTGCATCCGCCGTACCGCCCCCCGCGTCCGGCGCGTCCGGCGTACCGCGCACCCGCCGTACCGCGCACCCCGGCGCGCATCGCAGCGCCCGGCCGGGGGAGCCCGGCCGGGCGCTGTCGTGTGTGTTTTCCGGCGGTCCGGTCAGTCGGCGGCGCGCAGCGCCATCGCGACCAGTTCGTCGGCGTCCATCGACTCGATGCCGTCCATCGAGTCGATGGTGACGGTGCCGGGCGTGTCGCCCGCGCCGGCCGCGCCGGCCGGGCCGGCCGGGGCCGGGTGGGCGGCTGCCGGGCTGTGGCTCTGCGCGAGTGCGCGCAGGTGGCCGAGGAGGTCCGAACTCTCCAGCCGTTCGCGGGGGATGGCCGCCAGCAGGGTGCGGATCTCCTCGTCCGGCCCGCCGCCGTCCGCGCCGGACAGCTCCGTGTGCAGGAACTGCGCCACGGCCCTGGGCGTGGGACGGTCGAAGACCAGCGTCGTGGGCAGCGGCAGTCCGCACAGGCGGCGCAGCCGGTTGCGCAGCTCCACCGCGGTCAGGGAGTCGAAGCCGAGATCCTTGAACGCCTGCCCCGGCGCGATCCCCTCCGGGCCGGAGTGGCCCAGCGTGGCCGCCGCCTGGACCCGCACGAGCTCCAGGAGCCTGCGCTCGCGGGCGGCCGGGGACAGCCCCGCCAGCTCGCCGCGCAGGGCGCCCTCGTCCCCGCCGGCCGCGTCGTCGGCGTCCAGCGCGAGCCGGACCTCGTCGATCTCCTCGATCAGCGGACGCGGACGGGCCATGGTGAAGCCGGGCACGAACAGCGACCAGTCCATGTTGCTGACCGTCAGGCAGCTCTCCTGGTGCTCGACCGCCTGCCACAGCGCGGTCAGGGCCGGCTCCGGTGCCATCTCCAGCAGGCCACGGCGGCGGAAGTGCTCCGTGAAGGAGCCGCCGGCGGCCATGCCCTCCCCGGCCCAGGCACCCCAGGCCACCGACGTGGCCGCCACCCCCTGGGCCCGCAGCCGTTCGGCCAGGGCGTCCAGGAAGCTGTTGGCCGCCGCGTAGCCGGCCTGGTTGCCGCTGCCCCAGGTCGCCGAGATCGACGAGAACAGCACGAACGCGTCGAGGCCGGCGGGATCGACCAGCTCGGCGAGGTTGACGGCGCCCGCCACCTTGGCGGCCACGACGTCGGACCAGCTGCTCACGTCGGCCTCGGCCAGCGGGCTCCACTCGCCCACGCCCGCCGCGTGCACCACCGTGCGCACGATGGAACCGTCCGCGGTGAGCGCGGACACCAGCTCCGCCACCGCCGCGCGGTCGGCCACGTCGCAGGCGGCGATCGTCACCCGCGCGCCGAGCGCCTCGAGTTCGCCGCGCAGCGCCTGAGCGCCGGCCGCGCCGGGACCCCGGCGGCCGGTCAGCACCACGTGCTCGGCCCCGCCGGCGGCGAGCCGGCGGGCCACCTGCGCGCCGAGCGCACCGGTACCCCCGGTGACCAGCGCGATGCCGCGCGGGCGCCACGGCCTGCCCGGCGTCCGTCCGGCCAGCGGCGCCCTGACCAGCCGTCGCACGAACGTGCCCGCGGGACGCACCGCCACCTGGTCCTCCGGGCCGCCCAGCGCCTGGGCCAGCCGCCGCCCGCTCTCCTCGGTGACCGCTCCCGCGACATCGATCAGGCCGCCCCACCGCTCCGGATGCTCCAGAGCGACGACCCGGCCCAGACCCCAGATCTGGGCCTGCGCCGGCGCGGCCGGCCCGTCGGGTCCGCCGGTGGACACCGCCCCGTACGTCAGGCACCACAGCGGCGCCGTGACCTTGATGTCTCCCAGCTCCTGCACCAGGGCCGCGGTCGCCGCGAGGCCCGCCGACACCTCCGGGACCCGGCCGTAGGGACGCTTGTCGAGGGCGAGCAGCGACAGCACGCCGGCCGCCGTCTCCAGCCCGTCGGGCAGGACGGCGCCGCGCTCGGCGGCGGCCGCGTCCACCACGATCCGTACGGGCTCGGCGCCGTGCGCGGTCAGCGCCCGCTCGGCGAGCAGCGTCAGCGAGTCCTCCTCGTAGCCCTGCGGAATCACCAGCGGCCAGCTGCCGCGCAGCCGCGGCGGCGCGGTGTGTGCGGCGGGACGCCAGGTCACCCGGTAGCGCCAGGAGTCGACGGCGGAGTCCTCCCGGCGGCGCTCGCGCCAGGAACGCAGCGCGGGCACCACCGTGTCCAGGGCGCCCTCCTCGAGTCCCAGGGCGCGCGAGAGCACCGGCAGATCGGCGTGCTCCACCGCCGTCCAGAACGTGGTGTCGCCGTCCGGGGCGCGCCGGGCCGGCGGCTCGACCCAGTACCGGCGCCGCTGGAAGCCGTAGGTCGGCAGCTCGGCGCGCTCACCGCCGCTGCCCTCGTGCACCGCCGGCCAGTGGGGGGACACCCCGTGGACGTGCGCCTGCGCCATGGACAGCAAGAACCGCTCCCAGCCGCCCGAGCCGCGCCGCAGGGTGTCCACGACGACGACCTCCGCGGCCGCGTCCTCGGCGGTCTCACGCACCGAGTTCGTCAGCACCGGATGCGGACTGACCTCGATGAACGTGCGGTGTCCTGCGTCCAGCAGCGAGCGCACCGCGGCCTCGAACTCCACCGGCCGGCGGATGTTGCCGTACCAGTAGGCGGCATCGAGGCGGCCCTGCTCCAGCAGGCCGCCGTGCACGGTGGAGTAGAAGGGCACCTCCAGCGGCCGGGGTTCGACCGCCGCCAGCTCCTGCAGCAGCTCCTGCTCGAAGGGGTCCACCTGGGGTGAGTGGCCGGCGACGTCCGCGCCGGGGATCTGCCACCGGCGCGCCCCCTGCGCGGACAGCGTCGCCCCCAGTTCGGCCAGCGCCCCGGGGTCCCCGGACACCGTCACCGTGGCCGGCCCGTTCACCGCGGCCACGCCGATGCGGTCGCTCCAGGGCTCGATCCAGGCGCGCACCTGCTCGGCGGGCGCCATCACCGACAGCATCGCGCCCTGCCCGGCCAGCCGCCGCCACAGCCTGCTGCGGACCGCGACGACCCGGGCGGCGTCCCGCAGGGACAGCCCGCCGGCCACATGGGCCGCCGCGACCTCGCCCTGCGAGTGCCCCACCACGGCGGCGGGCTCCACGCCGTAGGAGCGCCACAGCCGTGCCAGCGACACGATCACCGTGAACAGCACCGGCTGGGCCACGTCCACCCGCTCCATCGAGGGCGCGCCCTCGGCCCCGGTCAGGACGTCCAGGACGGACCAGTCCAGGAAGGCGGACAGGGCCTCGTCGCATGCGCGCGCCGAGTCCGCGAACACCTGTGACTGCGTGAGGAGTTCCGCGCCCATGCGCGGCCACTGCGCCCCCTGGCCGGGGAAGACGAAGACGGGGGCGCCGGTGGTGGTGACGCTGCCCGTCGCCAGGCGGGGCAGCGGCCGGTCCTCGGCCAGGGCGTCCAGGCCGGCCAGGAGTTCGTCCCGGTCGCCCGCCACGACGACGGCGCGGTGCTCGAGGGCGGCCCGGGCCGACGTCGAGGACAGCGCCAGGCCGGCCGGCGTGAGGCCGGGCCGCGCGGCCAGGTGGTCCCGCCAGCGCACGGCCTGCGCCCGCAGCGCGGCCGCGTCGGTGCCGGACAGCGCCACCGGCACGTGCGGTGCGCGCGGCCCGTCCACCGGCGGGGCCTTTTCGGCCTGCTGCGGTGCGGGCGGCGCCTCCTCCAGGATCACGTGCGCGTTGGTGCCGCTGATGCCGAACGAGGACACGCCGGCCCGGCGCACCCGCTCACCGGCCGGCCAGGGCACCGGATCGGTCAGCAGCCGCACCCCGCCGCCCGACCAGTCGACGTGCCCGGTCGGCTCGCTCACGTGCAGGGTCCTGGGCAGGACGCCGTGCCGCAGCGCCAGCACCATCTTGATCACCGAGCCGACCCCGGCCGCCGCCTGGGTGTGCCCGATGTTCGACTTCAGCGAGCCCAGCCACAACGGCCGTCCGGCGGGCCGGTTCTGCCCGTACGTCGCCAGCAGCGCCTGTGCCTCGATGGGGTCGCCCAGCGAGGTGCCCGTGCCGTGCGCGTCGACGGCGTCCACCTCATCCGCGCCGAGCCGGGCGCTGCGCAGCGCCTGGCGGATCACCCGCTGCTGCGCCGGGCCGCTCGGCGCGCTCAGCCCGTTGCTGGCGCCGTCCTGGTTGGCGGCCGAGCCGCGCAGGACGGCCAGCACCGGATGCCCGAGCTCGCGGGCCACCGACAGGCGCTCCACCAGCAGCACGCCCACGCCCTCACCCCAGTTGGTGCCGTCGGCGTCCGCGGAGAACGCCTTGCACCGGCCGCTGGGGGAGAGCACCCGCTGCCGGCTGAGCTCGACGAAGCCGCCGGGTGAGGACATCACCGCCACCCCGCCGACCAGCGCCATCGTGCACTCGCCGCGGCGCAGCGCCTGCGCGGCCAGATGCAGGGAGACCAGCGAGGAGGAGCACGCCGTGTCGATGGTCAGGGCCGGGCCCTCGAGCCCCAGGAAGTAGGAGACCCGCCCCGAGGCGACGCTGATCGTGTTGCCGGTGAGCAGATGCCCCTCGACCTCCCGCGCGCTCTCGTACAGGCGCGGACCGTACTCCTGGGCGATGACACCGAAGTAGACGCCGGTCGGGCTGCCCTTGAGCGTGTGCGGGTCGATGCCGGCCCGCTCGACCGCCTCCCAGGACGCCTCCAGGAGCAGGCGCTGCTGCGGGTCCATCGCGCTCGCCTCGCGCGGGGACACCCCGAAGAACGCGGCGTCGAAGGTGTCGGCGTCGTAGAGGAAGCCGCCCTCGCGGACATAGCTCTTGCCCGACGCCGAGGCGTCCGGGTCGTACAGGCCCGCCAGGTCCCAGCCGCGGTTGGCGGGGAAGCCGGCGATCGCGTCGGTGCCCCCCTCGAGCAGCTGCCACAGCTCCTCGGGGGAGGTGACACCGCCGGGAAAACGGCAGGACATGGAGACGATCGCGATGGGCTCGCTGTCGCGCGCCTCGCGCGCCTCGAGTTCGGAGCGGGTGCGGCGCAGGTCCGCCGTCGCCCGCTTGAGATAGTCGCGCAGCTTGTCCTCGGCGGCGGTCATCGGCGCTCCTGCCCGCTCGGGCGGCTCTCGCCGGACTTCTTGCGGGCCAGGGTGATGCCGTCGGCCACCGGGAGCATGGACAGATCGATCCGGTCGTCGTCCAGCAGGGCCGCGTTCAGTTCCCGCACGGCGACGGTGTCGGCGTCCTGCGCCGCGGGATCGACGACCCGCCCGAAGAAGAGCGTGTTGTCCAGCACGATCAGCCCGCCGGGGCGCAGCAGGTCCAGGGCGGCCTCGTAGTACGCCGGATAGCCGGCCTTGTCGGCGTCGATGAACGCGAAGTCGAAGGCCGCGGGCCCTTCCTCGGCCCGCAGCTTGGCCAGGGTCTCGCGCGCGTCGCCGATCCGCACCTCGATGCGGCCGGCCACCTGTGCCTCGCGCCAGAACGGCGCCCCGATGCCGGGCCACTTCTCGCTGATGTCACAGGTGACCAGGCGGCCGTGGGCCGGCAGCGCGCGGGCCATGGACAGGGCGCTGTAGCCGGTGAAGGTGCCGATGTCGAGCACCCGGGCCGCGCCGCTCAGGGCGACCAGCAGGGCCAGGAACTGGCCCTGCTCGGGCGTGACCTGCAGGGCCTGCGCCGCGGGGAGCCCGGCGGTCTGTGCGCGCAGCCGGCGTGCGATGTCGTCCTCGCGCAGCGAACTGCGCGCTACGTACTCAAGCAGTGCGGGTGTGCTCTCGAGCTGCTGGGCCATGTCAGGCTTCTCCCGCCACGAGGTCCGGTGCGACCAGCCGCAGGGTGGTGGGCGCACCCTTGTCGGTGGGTTTGAGGTGCAGCCGCTGGATGGTGCCGCCGTCCGCCGCGGCGGGCACGTCCTGCGTGCAGCCGCAGCTCTCGTCGGTGAACCCGGCGAACCGGTAGGCGATCTCCATCATCCGGTTGCGGTCGGTCCTGCGGAAATCCGCGCTCAGATGGACGCCGGCGCGCGCCGCCTGGCTCTGCAGCCAGTTCAGCAGGACGGTGCCGGCCCCGAAGGAGACCACCCGGCACGAGGTGGCGAGCAGCTTCAGATGCCACCGCGAGGGGTGCTTCTCCAGCAGGACGATGCCGACCGCGCCGTGCGGGCCGAAGCGGTCGGTGAGCGTGCACACCAGGACCTCGTGGCCGTCGTCGGCGAGCAGGGCACGCAGCTGCGCGTCGCCGTAGTGGACGCCGGTGGCGTTCATCTGGCTGGTGCGCAGGGTCAGTTCCTCGACCCGGGACAGTTCCTCCTCGCCGGCCCGGCCGATGCGCATGACCAGGTCCAGCGAGCGCAGGAAGTCCTCGTCCGGGCCGGTGAACTGCGCCCGCGTGGCGTCGCGTTCGAACCCCGCCCGGTACATCTGCCGGCGCCTGCGCGAGTCGACCGTCACCGTGGGGGGACTGAACTCGGCCAGCGCGCCGAGCGCGCCGGCCTGCTCGGCGCCGTAGCAGCGCACCTCGGGCAGATGGAAGGTGACCTCCGCCCGCTCGGCGGGCTGGTCGTCGATGAAGGCGATGGCCGAGAGCGCGAAGTTCAGCCGCCCGGCGATCTCCTTGACCGACTGCGACTTGGGCCCCCAGCCGATCTGCGGCAGCACGAAGTACTCGGCGACGCCCAGCTCCTCGAGCCGCCGCCAGGCCGGGTCGTGATCGTTCTTGCTCGACACCGACTGCAGGATGCCGCGGGAGTCCAGCTCCCTGACGGTCTCCAGGACGCCGGGCAGCAGCCCCACCTCGCCGTCCTCCAGCAGCGTGCCGTCCCACACCGTGTTGTCCAGGTCCCAGACCAGGCACTTCACCAAGGCCGTCATGCCCACTCCGCCACTGCGTGGTCGGCCAGGATCAACTGGCATATCTCGTTGGTTCCCTCGATGATCTCCATCAGCTTGGCGTCGCGGTACGCGCGCGCGGCGACCGCGCCGTCCTGGGCGCCCGCGGACGCCATCAGCTGCACGGTCGTCGCGGCCGCCCGCGCCGCGTGCGTGGCGCTGATGTGCTTGGCGGCGACGCTCTTGACGAACATCTCCGGCGCCCCCTCGTCGCGGGCCCGGCTCGCCGCCGCGCAGGCCTGCGCGGCGACCTGCTCGGCCACCACCAGGTCCGCCAGGTGGCGCGCCACCAGCTGGTGTTCGGCCAGCTTGCGGCCGAACTGGCGCCGGGAGGTGGTGTGCCGGGCGGCGCTCTGCAGACAGGCGCGCAGGATGCCCACGCACCCCCAGGCCACCGAGATCCGGCCGTAGGTCAAAGCCGCGGTCACCAGCATGGGCAGGGACTGGCCCGGCCCGCCCAGGACCTGGTCGGCCGGGACCCGGACCGAGGAGAACTCGATGTCCGCGTGGCCCGCCGCCCGGCACCCGAGCGGATCGGCCACCGGCTCGATCCGCACACCCGGGGCGTCGGACGGCACCACGACAGCGGCCGCGCCCTCCCCGTAGCGGCCGAACACGATGAGGAGATCCGCGTAACGGCCCACGGTGATCCACTTCTTGCGGCCGTCGATGACGACATCGCCGCCCTCGGCACGGATCGTCGTGGAGATGGCGTTCAGGTCACTGCCCGCACCCGGTTCGCTGAACGCGACGGCGGCCAGTTCACCACCGGTCAGCCGGGGCAGCACGGCCTGGCGCTGGCTCGCGGTGCCCAGGCGCTGAACGCTCCACGCCGCCATGCCCTGAGAGGTCATGACACTGCGCAGCGAACTGCACAGGCTCCCCACATGGGCGGTGAACTCGCCGTTGGCCGCGCTGCTCAGAGCGTGCCCGCCGAACTCGCGGGGCACCTCCGCGCACAGCACACCCGAGGCACTGCACTTCCTGAGCACGTCGTCGGGGAGCACCCCGGCCCTGTCCCATTCGCCCGCCTGGTCCCCGACGAGGTCGGCGACGGTGCGGGCCAGTTCGTCCGTGCCGGCGGCCGGCTCACTCATCGCTGCCGCCCGTCCCCCGCAGACGGCTGACCAGAGCGGTCATCGTCCGCACCGTACGGAAGTGGTCGATCATGAGGTCGGGGCCGGTGATGGTGATCTCGAAGGTCTTCTCCAGATGCACCACGAGCTCCATGGCGAACAGGGAGGAGACCCCTCCGGTGGCGAAGAGGTCGACGTCGGGCTCCCACGACGTCTTCGTCCTTTCCTGCAGAAAGGCCTGAATGGATTCTTCGACCGTGACGGCGTCGGACGAGGTAGTCATGACAGGGGTTCTCCGTACTCGTAGAAACCGCGACCGCTCTTGCGGCCGTGGTGGCCGGTTCGTACCTTTTCGAGGAGCAGATCGCAGGGACGGCACCCCTCGTCCCCGGTGCGCTCGTGCAGCACCCACAGGGAGTCGACGAGGTTGTCGATCCCGATCAGGTCGGCGGTGCGCAGCGGGCCCGTACGGTGACCGAGACAGCCCTGCATGAGCGTGTCGACCGCCTCGGCGCTCGCGGTGCCCTCCTGCACGACCCGGGCGGCGTCATTGATCATGGGATGCAGGACGCGGCTCGTCACAAAACCCGGGGCGTCGTTGACGACCACCGGCTGCCTGCCGAGCGCGGTGAGCACCGCCCGCACACCGGCGAGCGCGGCGTCACCGGTGCGCCGGCCCCGGATGACCTCCGCCGTGCGGATGAGGTAGGCCGGATTCATGAAGTGGGTGCCGATCAGGTCCTGCGGGCGCGCCACCGCGTCCGCCATCTCGTCGACGGGGAACGACGAGGTGTTGGTCACCACCACCGTGCCCGCACGCACCAGGGCGGACGCCTCGGCGAGCACCTTGGCCTTGACGTCGGGGAGTTCGGTGACCGCCTCGATCACCGCGGTGCTGCCGGCCACCGCGTCCAGCGTCACGTCCGTGGTGAGCCGGCCCGGCGTGCGCCCGCGGGGCAGCTCACCCATCATCTGGGCCATGCGCAGCTGCTGTCCGACCCTGGCCCGGGCCCGTTCCAGGTGGGCCTGGTCGACGTCGACCAGCAGGACCGGGACTCCGTGCCCCAGCGCCAGGGTGGTCACACCGGTGCCCATGACACCGGCACCGATCACAGAAAGTCGAATGCCTTCCACCGAGCCTCCGCAGCGTTTGTCGAGTAACCCGTCCGACCGCGCGGAAAGACGACGGGAATTACCACATCGCCCTTGAGCGAATCGGTGCCGAATGAGAAAGTGCCACGATCGTTTGCGATCCTCGCGATTCGTTGACGTGAAAACCAGCCCCTAGGGCCCCTATGAATGCCCCTAGGGGGACGGTCCGCCGCTCCGGGCGCGCCCGCGGACACCCGCACCCGCCCCCACCCGCACCTCCAGGCTGGAGAGTTGCTAGAGAACTGCTGCACGACACCGCCCGCGGCCGCCCGTGGAATTCTTGAGTCCGGGTTCATTCCCCACCTGCGTACAGCCTGCTGAAAGCGCTGATTCCCGCCCGGGCGGGGGACACGCAAGCGCGCCGGTCTCCGATGTTGCACACTGCGTTCCGGTCGACTTCACGTCTATGGTGACGCCGATTGCATTCGCCCCTGACGGCGGGGGATAGCCACATTGAGGAGAGTCATGTCTGGTGCGAGAAAGTCTTGGGCGGGGGCCTTTGTGGCAATGGCGGTCGTGAGCACCGTCACGGCGGCCGCGATACCGAGCCAGGCGACCACCGCGGCGGGCGCCGCCGTGGTCGTGGCGAACGACCTGCACAATCCGCGCTCGGTGCGGATCCAGAGCGACGGCTCGCTCGTGGTCGCCGAGGCCGGCAGCGGCCCGGCCACCCCGTGCGCCCCGCCGCCGGCCGGCGAGCGCAACCGGTGCCTGGGCTTCAGCGGCTCCCTCTACCGGGTCGCCGGCTCCACCAAGGGCCGCGTCGTGACCGGTCTGCCCTCCGAGCAGATCAACCAGAACTACGGCACCAGCGTCCTCACCCGCATCGCCGGAGCGGTCCAGGCCGAGTCCGCCGGCAGCACCTACCGCGTCAGCTACGGCCTGAGCGGCCTGCCCGCGGAGCGCATCTCCCTGGGCGCGGGCAGCGACCCGCTCGGCACGCTGAGCACGGCCAAGGGCAAGGTCCTGGGCGACCTCGCGGCGCACGAGGCCGCCAACGACCCCGACTCCGTCAACGGCAACAGCGAGGTCTTCTCCAACCCCTGGGGCTTCGCCCGGGACGGCAAGGACCACCTGGTCACCGACGCCGGCGCCAACGACCTCATCCGGGTGCACGCCGACGGCACCACCACCACCGAGTTCGTCTTCCCCAACAACACCCTGCCGGCCGCCTCCGGCGTCCACACCGCGACCCCGGCCGGCCAGTACCAGGCCGTGCCCACCGGCATCGTGCGCGACCGCGACGGCACCTTCTACATCGCCGACATGAGCGGCATGGTCGAGGGCATCAGCCGGGTGTGGCGCTACGCGCCCGGCAGCGCGCCCACCGTCTTCGTCACCGGCCTGACCGACGTCATCGACCTCGCCCTCGACCCGCACGGCGACCTGATCGCCCTGTCCTACGGCTCCGGCCTGGGAAGCGCCCCGGGCCCCGGCGCACTGACCCGGATCGACAAGAAGAGCGGCGCCGTCACCGCGATCGACACCGGCACCACCTCGCTGAACCAGCCCACGGGCCTGGCCGTCAACGCCTGGGGCGACATCTACGTCACCAACAACACGCAGAGCACCACCGCCGGTGAGCTGCTGAAGTTCCCGGCCCGCTGAGGCGCGCCCACCAGCCGCACCGCACACCGCGCCCGCCGCCGCCCCGGCGGGCGTCCGCCGGCCCACGAAGGTGGCTGTCACACTCGCGGGCCCGGCGGTGTCTTCATGTCGAACCGGCCGACGAGGCCCCTGCAACAAGGAGAACACCATGACCCCGCGTATCCCCAAGGCCGAGCTCCCCGCCGAGATGAAGGAGGCTCTGATCAAGCAGCTCGGTTCCGTGCCCGAGCCCGTCGAGGTGGTGTTCAACAACCCCGCCGTCGCCACCTCCAACCTGGAGTTCTCGGCGAAGGCGGCCGCATGGGACGCGGTCGACGAGGGCCTCAAGACGTTCGCCCACATGGCGGTGGCCGCACAGGTCGGCTGCAGCTGGTGCCTGGACATCAACTACTTCGCGGCCCTGAACCAGAACCTCGACCTGGACAAGGCCAGCCAGGTGCCCAACTGGCGTGACTCCGAGGCGTTCACCCCGCTGGAGCGCGAGGTGATGGAGTACTCCGAGGCCATGACGAACACACCGCCGACCGTCACCGACGAGCTGTCGGCGAGCCTGCTCAAGGAGCTCGGCCCGGCCGGCCTGGTCGAGCTCACCGTGTTCATCGGCTTCGCCAACCTGTCGACCCGGGTCAACACCGCGCACGGGATCACCTCGCAGGGCTACTCCGAGGCCTGCCAGATCCCGCTGGCCAAGCGGCCCCAGACGTCGGCGTCCGGCGTTGCCTGAGCACACCACCGGCGAGAGCCACGCCCTGGCCGAGGACCCGTTCGTCGCCCACCGCAGCCTGCTGTTCACCGTCGCCTACGAGATGCTCGGCTCGGCGGCCGACGCCGAGGACGTGCTGCAGGAGACCTGGCTGCGCTGGGCCGACGTCGACCGCTCCCAGGTGCGCGAGCCCCGCGCCTACCTCGTACGGGCCGTCACCCGCCAGTCCCTCAACCGGCTGCGCACCCTGTCGCGCAGCCGGGAGGACTACGTCGGCGAATGGCTCCCCGAGCCGCTGCTGACCAGCCCCGACGTGGCCGACGACGTCGAACTCGCGGAAAGCGTCTCGATCGCGATGCTGACCGTGCTGGAGACGCTCGGCCCGGCGGAGCGGGCGGTGTTCGTACTGCGCGAGGTCTTCGACATGCCCTACGGGGAGATCGCCGAGACCGTGGGGAAGTCCCCGGCCGCGGTGCGCCAGATCGCACGGCGGGCCCGCGAGCACGTGGCCGCCCGCCGGCCCCGGGTACAGGTGAGCCTCTCGGAACAGCAGGTCGTGGTGGAGCGGTTCCTGGCCGCGCTGCGCACCGGCCGGCTGCAGGATCTGCTGGAGGTCATGGCACCCGACGTCGTCCTGGTCGCCGACGGGGGCGGGCTGGTCTCCGCCGCCCTGGTGCCGATCCACGGGGCCGACGCGGTGGCGCCGGTGCTCGCCCGCGCCAACCGGGTGGTCCAGGCGCTCGAGGCGACCACCGTGTGGCTCAACGGCGCGCCCGCGGGCCGCATCGAGTTCGACGGCGAACCGGCCGCGGTGAGCCTGGAGGTGCAGGACGGTCGCGTCACCCGGATCTACGTCGTGCGCAACCCCCACAAGCTGACCCGCCTGGACGAACTGGCCGAACTGGCCCGGTAGTCCGGCTCCCCGGCAAGGCGTCCTCACCCGGTCCGGGCGGTGTCCACCGCCCGGACCGGCCCCTTCCCCCACCCCGGGTGCGCCCGGCCCGGCCCCGGCCCGCCCCCCCGCTGCGAAACGGCAAGGACACATGGACACCACCGACACCACCGACACCACCGACACCCCCGTGCACACCGGCCCCGGGCCCCGTCCCGTCCCGGGCTGGGCCACCGCCGCCGGCCTGCTCGCCCTCACCCCCGCCGGCAGCCACCCCGCCCAGGGCCCCGCCCAGGACCGCGACCAGGTACTGGACCGCCTCCTGATCGCCGAGCGCATCGCCCGCTACGGCTGGGCCTACGACGAACGCGACCAGGACGCCCTCGCCGGCTGCTTCACCGCCGACGCCACCTGGCGCGGCACCGTCATGGGCGAGATCGACATCCCCACCAGGCACGGAGCCGACACCATCGCCGCCCAGGAGGCCGCACTCTGGCCCCAGCAGGGCGACCAGCGCCGCCACCTGTTCACCAACCACGTCATCGACCTGGCCGGCGACCGGGCCACCGCGCACGCCTACATGATCCAGCTGCGCATCCGCGACGCCGCCTCCGCCCTGGCCGTCTCCGGCGCCTACCGCTTCCACCTGCGCCGCGAGACCGGCCGCGGCTGGCTCATCGACAGCCTCACCGCCGCCCTGGACAACCTGACCTGAGCGGCGCCCGCCCGCCGCGGGCTCACCCGAGCCCCGCCAGCCGCAGCAGCAAGGACTTCACCTGCGTGGCGGCGAGCGTCCCGCCGACCTGCCCCGGGCGCGAGCACAGCAGAACCGGTCCGTCCTGCGGGCGCCCGGGAAGCCTGCCGTGGCTGCCGCGCACCGGGGCCCCGTCCAGCGGCACGACATCCATCCGGTAGCGCATGCCGAGCTTCTTGGCGGCCAGCGCCCTGGCCGCCCGGACCTTCACATACGGATCCAGCGGATCCATGAACAGCTCGGCGGGGTCGTAGCCGGGCTTGCGGTGGATCTCCACCAGCCGCGCGAAGTCGGGGGCGCGGGCGTCGTCGAGCCAGTAGTAGTACGTGAACCAGGCGTCCGGCTCCGCCACCGCGACCAGTTCACCCGAACGCGGGTGGTCCAGGCCGTACCCCTTCTTGCCCTCGTCGCCCAGGAGTTCACCCACACCGGCGACGCCTTCGAGGACCTCCCGCACCCCGGCCACGTCCTGCGGCCGGCGCACATACACGTGCGCGAGCTGGTGGTCGGCGACCGCGAAGGCACGCGAGGCCATGGTGTCCAGGTACTCCATGCCGTCCTGGGTGTGCACCTCGAGGTAACCGGCACGGCGCAGCACCCGGTTGAGGTCGACGGGCCTGCTGACCTCGGTGATGCCGTACTCCGACAGCACCACCACGGTGCGTCCCTCGGCGTCGGCCTCCTCCAGCAGCGGGGCCAGCGCCGCGTCCAGCTCCGCGGCGGCCCGCAGCGAGCGCGGGTCCTTGGGGCCGAAGCGCTGCAGGTCGTAGTCGAGGTGCGGCACATAGCACAGCGTCAGGTCGGGACGGCGGGTGCGGTTGAGGTGCCGGGCCGCATCGATGATCCACTTGCTGGACACCAGGCCCGCGCCGGGCCCCCAGAACTGGAACAGCGGGAACGTGCCCAGCAGGGCGTGCAGTTCGTCGTGCAGGGCCGGCGGGCGGGTGTAGCAGTCGGGCTCCTTGCGGCCGTCGGCGTAGTAGACCGGCCGGGGCGTGACCGTGTAATCGGTGTCCGCACCCATCGCATACCACCAGCAGACGTTGGCGACCGTGTAGCCGGGGTACGCCCGGCGGGCGGCGTCCCACAGCCGGTCCCCCTCGACGAGCCCGTTGTGCTGGCGCCACAGCAGGACCTCGCCGAGCTCACGGAAGTACCAGCCGTTGCCCACGATGCCGTGCTCGGCGGGCAGCGTGCCGGTCAGGAACGTCGACTGGGCGCTGCAGGTCACCGCAGGCAGCACGGTGCCCAGGGCGGCGCGCGAGCCGCGCCCGGCGAGCTCCTTCAGCCGCGGCATGTGCTCGAGCAGCGCGGGCGTCAGACCCACCACATCCAGCACGAGCAGGGGCGTGGGGGCGGTGCTCAATGCTGCTCCTTGAGTCCGAGGTCGGTCAGCAGGTCCCGCACCAGCCGCAGTTCGGCGGCGATGCCGTCGGCGAGCTGCGCATCCGTTGCCGGACGCGCCCCGGCCGGCAGGGCCTGCCAGGTGTAGGTCTCCACCTCCAGGTGACGGCTCACCGCCGTGGGCCCGCCGACCACCGCGGCGAGCGTCTCGCGCAGCACGTCCAGGGTGGAGGAAAGCGGCGGGGCGGGCGGGGCGTGCAGCGGCACATGGAAGTGGGCGCGCCAGGGCACCGTGTCCGGCAGCGCGCCGCCCGCCAGCGCCTCACCGAGGTCGTCGGTGGCATACAGGGTCCCCCCGGACCGGGCCCGGGTCTGGTGCAGAAAACGCGGCTCGTCGAACGCGGCGAGCGCCGAACGCACCGCCGGGTCCTGGGGGTCACCGGCGTGCAGCGCCGCGGACAGCTGCACCTTGAGCACCTCCACGCCCGCACCCTCGAGCCCCGCCAGGGCCGCCGCGGGCTCCTCGAAAGAGGTCGCCAGGTGGCAGGTGTCCAGACACAGGCCGATCCGGTGGCCGGGCAGGGCGGACAGCGGGGCGAGCGCGTCGGCGGTGCTCTCCACCGCGCAGCCGGGCTCCGGCTCCAGGGCGACCCGGATCGAGCGGCCCGTCTCCTGCTCCACATGGTCCAGACGCCGCGCCAGTTCGGCCAGCGCCCGGTGCGCCGACCCGGCCGCGGCCTCGTCGAAGCCGGTGCGCCAGGCCAGCGGCAGGGTGGAGACGGTGCCCTCGCCGACGTCCGCCGGCAGCAGCCCGGCAAGCAGCCGGGCCAGGTCACTGGTGTACTCCAAGCGCCGAGGGTCGCTCCAGTCGGGCCGGTAGACCCGGTACTTGACCTCCTCGGCGCCGAAGCCCCGGTAGGGAAAGCCGTTGAGGGTGACCACCTCCAGGCCGCGCCGGTCCAGCTCGCCGCGCAGCTCACGCAGCGCGCCGGGGCCGGCGTTCAGGGCGCGCACCGCGTCGCGGGCCAGCCACAGCCCCACACCCAGACGCTCGGCGCCCAGACGGCGCCTCACCGGTTCGCAGTACGCGCCGAGCTGGGCGATCACCCCGTCCAGGGTCTCGGCCGGATGGACGTTGGTGCAGTACGCCAGGTGCACGGTCGAGCCGTCGGGATGTGTGAAGCGCATGGCTCATTCGCCCCCGCGCAACACGGAGTTGCCCTCGTGCAGCGCCCCGGGCCCGGCCGGCTCCAGGACCAGCCGGCCGCTCTGGGCGTAGAACGCCACGGGGTTGTGCCACAGCACCCGGTCCACGTCGTCCTGGCCGAAGCCGGCGGCGAGCATCGCCCCGGCGACCTTGCGGGTCTTGAGCGGATCACTTCTGCCCCAGTCCGCGGCCGAGTTGACCAGCACCCGCTCGCATCCGTACTCCCGCAGCACGGCGACCATGCGGTGCTCGTCCATCTTGGTGTCCGGGTAGACGGAGAAACCCAGCCAGGCACCGGAGTCCTTGGCCTCGGCGACCGTCGTCTCGTTGAGGTGGTCGACCAGGACCTGCTCGACGGACAGCTTCGACTCGGCCACCACGTCGAGGGTGCGGCGCAGGCCGGCGCGCTTGTCGCGGTGCGGGGTGTGCACCAGCGCGGGCAGCCCGTGTTCGGCGGCGAGTTCGAGCTGCGCGGCCAGCGCCCTGTCCTCGGCCGGCGTCATGGAGTCGTAGCCGATCTCACCGACCGCGACCACGCCGTCCTTGAGCAGATAGCGCGGCAGTTCCTCCAGCACGGGCACACAGCGCGGGTCGTTGGCCTCCTTGGGGTTCAGTGCCAGCGCGCAGTGGTGGGCGATCTTGTACTGCGCCGCCCTGAACGGCTCCCAGCCCAGCAGCGCGTCGAAGTAGTCCAGGAACGACTGGGGCGAGGTGCGCGGCTGGCCGAGCCAGAAGGCGGGTTCGACCAGCGCGCGCACTCCGGCCGCGTACATCGCCTGGTAGTCGTCGGTGGTGCGCGAGGTCATGTGGATGTGCGGGTCGAAGATGCGCATCAGGCTTCCTTGGCGGTCAGGGCGAGGGCCCGGTCGAGGTCATCGGGGACGGGCCGCCCCGCGGCGGTGCGCTCCGCGGCGAAGTCGCCGAGCATGCGGGCGAGTTCGCCGTCGCCGCGGGCCCGCTCGGCCAGGGCGGCGACGGCGGCCAGGGGCACCCCGGTGAACAGGCACTTGAGAACGGCGTGGCGCCAGGCGTGGGCACTCAGGTGCGCGGCGGCCGGGCTTGCGACGGCCGCGGCGACGAGCCGGGTGTCGTTGGTGCGCAGCGCGTCCTCGATCAGTGACACGCCCTCGTGCGGGGCGAGCGGGAGGTGCGGCAGCGCCAGCAGGACCGCACGTCGTTCCGCGCCGCTTCCCCGCTCGTACCCCCGGCTCACCGCGGCCGCGCCGGGGCGGGCGGTGCGCAACAGCAGCACCCGCACCGCCTCCGCCGCCTGCGGGGAGCCGCAGACCCGCCCGGCCGCCGAGAACCGCAGCTCCCACCGCGGTATGTCCCCGCGCGCCGGGACGTGCGGGGCGGGGCGGGCGGCCTCGCTCGCCCCGGCGAGCGCCTCCTCGAGCCAGGCGGCGGCCTCGGGGCCCAGGCGGGCCGGCAGTTCCTCGCCAGTGATCAGCATGTGCGGGTCTCTCCCTACGCGGACGGTGCCGCGAAGGCGGCAATGGATGCGCGGTGGGCGCGCGGGAGTGCGGCGAGCTGCGCGCGCAGGAACGTGATGGAGGAGCGGGCGAGTTCGGGCCCGGCGTGCGAGTGGCGGGGCAGTTCGACCACGGCCAGCCCCTGGTAGCCGGTGGCGTCGAGCGCGGCGAGCACGGACGGGAAGTCGATCTCGCCGTTGCCGAAGGGCAGGTGTTCGTGCACCCCGCGCCGCATGTCCTCGATCTGCACGTGCCGCAGCCAGGGAGCGGCGGCCCGCACGCAGTCGGCCGGCGTCATCGCCTCCAGGCACTGGCAGTGGCCGATGTCGAGGGTGAGGCCGAGCAGCGGATGCTCGCCCAGGAGCGCGCGCAGCCGGTGGAAGTCGGCGAGCGACTCGATGAGGTGACCGGGTTCGGGCTCCACGGCGAGCGGCACGCCGGCCCCGGCCGCGGCGTCCAGGACCGGGCCCAGGGAGTCGGCGAGCAGTTCCCAGGCGGCGTTCTCGCCGGTGACGACGGAGCGCACGCCGCTGAAGCAGTGCACCGCGTGGGCGCCGAGGTCGGCTGCCACCTGCACCGCGGTGACGAGCAGCGCGGTGCGCGCCGCGCGCGCCTCGGGCTCCGGCTCGATCAGGCTGGGTGCGTGCTTGCGGCGCGGGTCCAGGACGTAGCGGGCGCCGGTCTCGACGGTGACCGACAGGCCGAGCGCCTCCAGCCGGCGGGCGACCTGGGCGGTCCGGGCGGCGAGCCGGGGGGCGAGCGGGTCGAGGTGCATGTGGTCCAGGGTCAGGCCGACTCCGTCGTAGCCGAGTTCGGCCAGGACCGCGAGGGCGTCCTCGAGCCGCAGGTCGGTCAGGCCGTTCGTGCCGTAGCCGAGACGGATGCTCACGTGGGGCTCACCTTCCGGGCCAGCCGGCCGGCCACCGGCACCAGCGCGCTCAGCAGCGCGGCGCAGGCGAGCGCGCCGGAGCGGGCCGCCAGGGCCGCCTGGAGCGGGATCATCGCGCGGATGCCGCCGCCGACGGCCCGCTGGGTCAGCGGCGGCGACGGGTTGAGCGCGGCATGCAGATAGGGCCGGGCGGCCGTCGCCACGTAGGCGCCGGCCAGGACGCGGCGGGCGAACACCCGGGACGCCTGCGCGGGCGGGTACTCGCGGGCGGCCCGCACGCCGCGTCCGGTCCGCCCGGCGCCGGCCAGCGCGCCGAGGGCGGCCGTCGCACCGAGCGCGGCGAGCGGCGCGACGCTCGAACCGCCCCGGGTCTCGTTGCGCGAGACCGCGGTGAGCGCGTAGGTGTGGGCGCCGAGCGCGGCGGCGGGCAGCAGGGCGCGGCGCACCGCCGAAGCCGCCGCGCCCCGGGCGGGCGAGCCCGGCGCGCCGTCGTGGGAGCCGGCCGTCCCCACCGCCCCCAGGAGCAGGTCGAGGCCGCGGGCGGCGGCCATCGCCGCCGGGCCCGCCGCGGTGTGCTTGAGCCGCAGGTCGTACGCCCACACGGTGGCGGCCAGGGCGGTGGCGGCGGCCGCGGCGGGGCGGCCCGCGCCGCGCGCGAGGC